>CBFGLP010001471.1:0-13195 GCA_965649595.1 uncultured Myxococcales bacterium
ATGGGCAGGCCGGTCGCCGGGTCGCCCACCGCCTTGAGGTAGTCGAGGTGGCCGTGCGCGTGGCCGGTCTCGCCCTCGGCGGTGTCGCGGAAGTTGCCCGCGACCTCCGGGTAACCCTCGACGTCGGCGATCTTGGCGAAGTACAGGTAGCGGCGGTTGGCCTGCGACTCACCGGCGAAGGCGGCCTTGAGGTTCTCGTGGGTCCGTGTTCCCTTGAGGTCTGGCATCTCGTGATCTCCTAGCGGTCTTTGTCGGTCGTCTCGACGGTTTGGCCGCGGGAGGGACCGCGGCGCTGCGGGCCCCGACTTATCATGTGAGCCCGGCTCTGGCCACCGCCTCTGGGAGACAGCGACGGCCTCGGGCGATCGAGCCGTGTCCGCGCTCGTGTGCATCGATGTTCGCGTCTCGGAGATCAACCCTCGCTCGCTCGCTCGGTCCACGTGAGGGTTTCTCGCTCGCGTTGCCCTGGCTCGCGTGGCCGGGTAGATCGCCCGCGGAGGAAAGCACCCATGCCCGACATCGGTTCACAGGCCCCCGACTTCGCCCTGCTCAACCACAAGCGCGAGACCGTCAAGCTCAGCGACCTGCGTGGCAAGAACGTGGTGCTCGCGTTCTTCCCGGCTGCGTTCACCGGCGTGTGCGAGCGCGAGCTCTGCACCTTCCGCGACTCGATCGCCGCGTTCAACGATCTCGACGCGGCGGTGTTCGGGGTGAGCGTCGATGCTCCCTTCGCCAACGCGGCGTTTGCCGAGCGCAACTCGCTCAACTTCCCGATTCTGTCCGACTACACCCGCGCGGCCGTGCGCGCCTACGAGGTCGCCCACGACGACTTCGCCAACATGCCCGGCTACACCGCGGCCAAGCGCTCGGTCTTCGTGATCGACAAGCAGGGCACGCTCCGCTACGCGTGGGTCGCCCCCAACCCCGGCACCGAGCCCGACTATGACGCGGTCAAGGCCGCCGTCGCAGCGCTGGGCTAACCCACGCCATACGAGCTGATACGAAGGGCTCCGCCACACGCGGAGCCTTTGTCGTTTCTACGCGGGAGCGAGCGCTGCGTCGATCATCGCAGGAGCCCGCCAAGCCGCGAGTGCCTCGGGGGTCGGCCGGTCGAGCTGGACCTGGACCAATCGTAGCAACGTGGTCGTCAGCTCGTCGCGGTCCGGAGCCATCAAGGTCGCGACATAGCGATAGCCATGCTCCTCGAGCATGTCGTCCGGCTCGGCATGGACGATCGCGTCACCCTCGTCGAGCCACAAGGTCCGGTAGCCGTGATAGGTGGCCAGGTCGGCCACGAGCTCGTCGATGCGATCCTCGAGCACGGACAGCAGCATGCGAGGACCCTGGCACGCCTCGGCCGGCCCACCAAGAAACCAGCGATCGAGCACCCGGCGCCCTTCGGACCGCGTCAGGGCCAGATACCGCGCGCCCTCATGACCTCGGTCATGCAGGTGTTGGCGGCATAGCAATCGCTCGAGTGAGCGCACGCGCCCCAGGCCGAATAGTAGGTGTCGTCCTGCCGGCAATAGGTCAGGCACTGCTCGTACATCATGTCGAAGTTCGAGTCGCGGCTGCTCAGCTGCGCAGGCATCAGCCCGTAATACGAGCACCCGGTGTTGACCATGCAGCCGGACTCGCACTCGTCTTGAACGACGGCGAACTCGGTCGCGAACTGACCCGCGATTCGGGTCGCCGCGGCGGCGTCCCAGCTCGCGCGAGCGCAGCTGAGCACCGCCGAGCACTCCTGCTTGGCCTCACACTGCTGAAAGTCCTGGCGGGCCCGCTGCTGCGGATCCGCGTGCACGCAGGTGTCGAGGCAGGCAAGCTCGAGCCGGCTCGCGGCGGCGGCGTCGGTGCTCTCTTCGGTCAGCAGGCAGTCGCCGACGCGCCCGCACATGCGCTCGCAGGGGGCCGCTTGGCCGGGATCGACCGCGACCACGTGGATCGGCGTCGCGTTGGCGGGGGTGGCCTCTCGGGCACCGCTCGCGTCGGCGTTGGAGTTGGTGCTTCGCCGCGAGGGCTCGCCGGTCGGTGCTGCGTCGTCGCCTCGGCTGCGCCCGCCCGCCTCGCGTTGGTTGGCGCAGGCCAGCACGAGCGGGAGCGCGAGCCAGAGCGCGAGGCGCTGCGGGGTCGAGGTCGACACGGGCCGCATGGTATCAGGCGCCTGGGAATGTGCGCAGGCAGGCCAGCAGGGCCCCGCAGTCGCTCAGGTCTGCACAGGCCCCAAATGCGGCCTGATCGTCGGGCACGAGCAGACGCTCGCAACCCTCGACGCAGGCAGCGATCGCCTCCGCGGTCGCGTCTGGGAAGCAGGCGCTGAGCGCACGACAGCCACGCGCACAGCCGCCGAGATCGTCGGCCTCGACGGCCGGCGGCGAGCTCGTGCTCGGGGTTGGCCACGCGGAATCGAGGCAGCCGAGCAGCTCGGGGCAGCTCGACTCCGGTACGTCGGCACACGCGGCGAAGGCCGAACTAGCGAGCTCGTTGGCGCCCGGCGTGGTGCCCTGCAAGCACGCGCTCAAGCAGGTCAGCTCGAGCGCCGCGGCGCCGCGCTCGTTCGGCTCGGGGCGCTCGAGCAGGCAGCCGTGCATGCGTCCGCAGAGCTGCTCGCAAGGCGAGAGCGAGGCGTCGGCGACCACGACGGGCTTCGTCTGCTCGCCGCTGGATTGCTCGCGCGGTGGCTCGCTCGTGGGCGCTTCGATCGGTGGCCGGCTCGCGGGCTCACCCTCGCTCACGGGCCGCTCGGCCTCGCGTGGGGCCGCGGGCTTGCACCCGATCAGCAGCAGCGCGCCCATGACCATGAACCAAGCCCGCGCCCGCGTCATCACTGGAGCCCGAGCCGCTCGACGTCGTCCTCGTCGAGGCCGAAGAAGTGCCCGATCTCGTGCAGCAAGGTGATCTCGATCTCCTCGGCCAGGACCTCGCGGTCGGGGAACTCGGCGAGCAGGTTGGCGTGAAACAGCACGATCCGGGTCGGGCGGGTGTGGTCGCCACCTCGGTGACCATGGTCGACCCCCTCGAAGAGCCCGAGCGAGCGCGGATCGAAGCCCTCGCGCACGATGTCCGGGTGCGGCCGTGGCTCGAGCACGACCGGGACATCGGCGAGCAGCTGCCGGAACTGCTCGGGCACCGAGTCGAGCACCTCCTCGGCGGTCGCCTCGATGAAGTCGAGCTCTTCCTCGCTGCCGAGCCCGTGCTGCGCGTCGTGCTCGGCGTCGAGGCGCAGGACCTCGAGGAAGTGCAGGACCATGCCCTCGTAGTCGTCGAGCTCCTCGCACGCGAAGCCGCGGGCGTAGTGGGCGTCGGCGTGATCGGGGCAGTCACGCAGCAGCGCGTCGAGCAGCTCGATCGCTGCCTCCGGGCCTTGCTGCTCCCAGGCCAGCGCTGCTCGTTCGAAGCGGACCTCGGGATCGTCCTCGCCGAGATCCGCGGCCATGTCGTCGATCAGCGCCGCTGCCCGGGCGAAGTCGCCTTGCTCGAGCGCGACTTGGATGTCCTCGCGAACTGCCGCGAGCGCCTCCTCGAAGTCTTGCAGCTGGAGGTCTTCGGGCCCGCGCTCGTCGTCGTCTGAATCGCGCACGCCTAGAGGGTAGCAGCGGCCGCTCGCTCAGCCGCCACGCGCCTTGCGGATCCCCGCCGCCATCCGTCGCGCCGCCTCCAGCATGCGGGGCCCCGGCCGGCCTGAGAAGCGCTCGTCGATCGGCAGGACGTGCCCGCGCTGTACGGCCGTCAACGACTCGAGCCCCGGCCGCTCGATCAGGCGGCGCGGATCGAGCTTGTCTTGCGCGACCCCACACCACGACACGAAGCAGACCTCGGGCGCCGCCGCGACCAACTCCTCGGGCGTGATCTCGAGGCTCGACGCCGGGCGATCACCGAACACGTTGACGCCCCCGGCCAAGCGGATCAGCTCGTTGCTGTAGCAGGCCTGCCCGGGCGTGAACATCGGCCGAGGCCACCACTCGAGGTACACGCGGGCTGGTTCGTTTAGCTCGTCGGCGTCGCGCTCGAGCCTGGTGATCTGCTCGCGCATGTCCGCGATCTGCTCGCGGGCCCGATCCTCGACGCCGAGCAGGCGACCGAGCCGGTCGAGCTCGTCGAGCACGTCGGCGACCGAGCGCGGCGCCAGCACGACCTGCGGGACTCCGCGCGCGCGCAGGCCCGTGACCACTCGCTCCATCCCCGGCACCGTCAGCGACGAGACCACCAGGTCCGGCGCGAGCGTGGCCACGCGATCGAGATCCGGCCCGAGGTCGGGGCCGAGCCGCTCGAGCCCTTCGATCTCGGGCGGAAAGTCCGAGCTGTCCTCGCAGGCGATCACCCGATCGACACAACCGAGCGCCCACAAGCACTCGAGGTTGGACGGGCAGAGCGAGATGATCCGCTTGGGCGGCTCGGCCAGCTCGATAGCACCGAGCTCGCGTGGGTGGATCGGCCCCTCCGCGAGCACCCGATCGTCTTCATCGAGCAGCGCGATGCTTCGCTGACCCCGAGCGATCAACCAAGCCGCGACCGCGTGCTGGAGATCGGGATCCTCGGCGCTGCGCCGATCGACGCGCTGGCGAGCGAGGTCCAGCTCCGCCCAACCCACGGCCCCCTCCTCGAGCTCGAGCACGAAGGCCTCCGCTCGCGGCTCGCCGGCCAGGCTCGAAGGAATCGGTTGGCGGATCGCCCGGTGTCGCCGGGTCTCCCACTGCTGCTCCGGCTTGCGCACGGCGGATGGTTTAGCCCCCCGGAGGGGCCTTCGTAGCCCCCACAGGCGTCGAACCTCTCGAGCGTGAGAGAAAGCGCTCGGACTTGCCCCCTGTGGGGGCCAAACGGGCGCGTGCGAACCCGGAACCAGACAACCAAGTGCGCGAAGCGGGTCGCTTCGCGACCTCGCGGTCGCGGAGCGACCGTGCGTGGCAGAGTTCACGGCGCCTGTGGGGGGACTAAAGGAGGTAGGGTCCGACCATGCGACCCCCGCACTTCGCTCCCCGGATGCTCGGTCTGCTGCTCGTGCTCATCGGCGCGTGCAAGGACAAGCCCGTCGAAGAAGGAGGAAGCTGCGCGGCCAAGGAGGACTGCGCGGAGGGGCTGAGCTGCCTCGACGGCAAGTGCACGAAGCTCGGCGAACCCGCACCTGCCGCGCTCTCCCCCTTCTGCGAGCAACTGGCGGCGCTCGAAGGCGAGTGGACCTTCGACACCACGGTGATCGGCGCCCACGATCTCGAGTCTCGCGGGATCAACGGGCACTACCAGATGACCGTGACCCGCACCGAGTGCAGCGGGCAGGCGCAGCTGACCAAGACCGGCCACGACTCGGTGAAGTACTCGGAGAGCAAGATCCAGCGCTCCGACACCACGCTGGCCGAGTCGGCGCGGGTGACCAACGCGATCGAGGCCGCGGTCTCGCTCAAGGGCAAGCCGACCCACACCTTCACGTTCATGGTCCGCGAGGGCCAGCTGTTCGGGTTCTGGCAGGCGACCGGCGACGACTGGGAGAGCTCGGGCCGCTGGGGCTTCTTGCGTGGGGTCGAGGCTGGCCAGACGCTGGTCGAGCCCGAGGACTTCTCGGCGCAGCCCTGCGAGATCGGCTGCATGACCCGCTGCGATGTGGCCCGCCGCGAGATCGATCAGACGCTCGATAGCGCAGGCCTCGGCTCGTGCCTGACCGCGTGCAAGGCCGGTGAGGTGATCGACGCCTGCAAGCCCGCGTCTGGGCTACCGGCCGAGCTTCGCCTCGCCGTGCACGGCCCGGTCGCCAACCCCGAGGCGCTGTGCAGTAAGGCCGGCCCCGAGCTGCTCGGTCCGAACGAGTCCGGAGCGCCGCACACCTGCGACGCGCCGATGATCAAGGAGAAGCCGAGCGAGCGCGTGCTCGACAAGCGGGCGCTCGGTGGCTCGTTCGCGCAAGCGAAGCTGCTGCAGATCGGCCGGGTCGACGTTGGCTACCAGGGCGTGCTGGTGCTCGCGCTACAGACCGACTCCGGCTGGTACTGGACCGATCCGCTCTACGACCTCAGCGTATCCGGGGTTGGTGGTCGCTCGATCTGGCTCGAGCGCGCGGTGCTCCGCGCTCGCGAGCTCCTGCCCGCCGAAGGTCGCGAAGCGGTCGTCGAGTTCGCGATCGAGGACTCCGACTCGGACATGGGCGTCAACGAGATCGAGGTCCACAAAGCCGAGCGGGTGGCCGTCTGCACGCGCGGAGCACCGCCGCTGTGCATGTTGCTGACCAGCGAGTGGTCGTCCGAGCGCGGGCTGATCGAGCGCAAGGGCGACGATCCCAAGGACCACCCGGACCTGTTCGAGCGCCAGGGCAAGGTCTACTTCAGCGTGCTGCCGGAAGGTCGCGTGTCGATCTCGACGCCGCCCGACGCGGCGCCGGAGGATCGCAAGCTGGCCGGCATCTACTCGTGGGAGTGAGTCAGCCGCTCGCCGGCGGAGCGAAGGTCACGACGCTGTGCGCGACCGCCAGCCCGCGACCGATGTTGCGGTAGCCGTGCCGCTGATCGCCCGCGAACACGACCACGTCGCCGGGCTCGAGCTCGAACTTGCGGCCGTGCACGGTCAGCTCGATCGAGCCGCGCTCACAGGTCAGGAACTCGCGGGTCCCGGCCGTGTGCGGGACCCCGACCATGCTCGCGCCCTGCGGCAGCTCCATCCGCTCGATGTCGAGGCCGCGCAGGGTCTCGGGCAAGAGCTTGCGGACGACCACCGGCCCACGCTTGCGGACTGGTAAGGCGTCCGCCTTGTAGAGCCGACCGAGCCCGCGCGGTGGAGCGAGCAGCTCCTCGAGCTGCACGTGCAGAGCCGAGGCGATCTTGAGCAGGACCGCGAGCGTCGGGTTGGCCGAGCCCGACTCGATGTTGGTCCAGGTCGGCCGCGGGATCCCGGCGAGCTTGGCCACCTGCGCCTGCGAGAGGCCTCGTGCCTCTCGCAGCGTCCTGACGTTCTCGGCCAGGTGGCTGGCGATGTCCTCGTCATCCATGGCCGCAGTGTCCGAGCTGGGCGAGGGGAACGCAAGAGATCGCTCGCCAAGTAAAAGTCCTACCGGACAATACTTTGACCAACGGTCGAGCCGATGACCGAACTCGCGCGCGCGCCCGGGCGCCGATGCAGCTTAGGGCAAGAGGAACCAAGCATGCTCGACAACCCCCGCTCCAATCGTCCAATCCTCTCGACCGCCCTGATCACCGGGGCCAGCCGCGGGCTCGGCCGCGGCCTCGCTCGCACGCTCGCGCTCGACCACGGCGTGCGCGTGGGCCTGGTCGCCCGCGGCCGCGAGGCGCTCGAGCAGGTCGCCGACGAGATCCGGGTTGCTGGCGGCGTCGCGATCCCGATCGTCGCCGACGTGGCCGACAAGCACGCGATCCATCGCATCGCCGGTGAGGCGAGCGCCCAGCTCGGCAACCTCGACATCCTCGTCCACGCCGCCAGCGTGCTCGGTCCGACTCCGCTGCGCCTGCTGCTCGACAGCGAGTGCGAGGACTTCGAGGCGGTCCTCCACGCCAACCTGCTCGGGCCCTTCCGGCTCAGCAAGCTGGTGATCGGCTCGATGCTGTTGCGCGGCCGCGGGGTCGTGCTCGACGTCAGCTCCGACGCCGCGACCGAGGCCTACCCGGGCTGGGGGCTCTATGGCGTGTCGAAGGCGGCGCTCGATCAGCTCGGACGGATCTGGGCGGCGGAGCTGGCCGGGACGGGCGTCCGCGTGCTGACCGTCGATCCCGGCGAGATGAACACGCAGATGCACGCCGACGCGCTGCCCGACGCGGACCCGAGCACGCTCGCCGATCCCGACGCGGTCGCGCGGGTGCTCACGGCGATGATCTTCGATCCCGAACGCGCGCCGAATGGCGCCCGGCTGAGCGCGAGCCGATGGGTGGGCGAGGAGGTGCAAGCATGACGCCCGCACGCCATCCATCGGAGCGGCGCGAGCAGGTCCGCCTGCTCGTGCTCGAAGGCCAAGGAACCAACCCCGCGAGCGATCACGCCTTCGACGAGCTCCCCGATCTGCTCGAGCCGGGCGACCTGCTCGTCGTCAACGACGCCGCGACGCTGCCCGCCTCACTGCATGGGAGGATCGCGGACGGCTCCCGCGCTGCCATCGAGCTGCGCCTAGTCGGCCCGGTGTCCGAGGCTGACGCGCTCGCAGGTCGACGCTGGTGGGCGGTGCTGTTCGGCGCGGGTGATTGGCGGACCGACACCGATCTGCGTCCGACGCCACCCTCGCTCGACTCGGGCGTGCGGCTGGTGTTCGACTCGCGCCCCGGAGATCCGCTCTACGCCCGCGTGCTCGGTCGATCGACCCTCTCTGCTCGGCTGATCAGCGTCGAGCTCGACGCGCCTCACCCTTGGGCAGGCATCTACACACAAGGCCGCCCGATCCAGTACAGCCACGTCGACGCGCCGCTCGAGGCTTGGTCGGTGCAGACCCTGTTCGCCGGGCGCCCGTGGGCCGTGGAGATGCCCTCGGCCGGTCGACCGCTGACGGCCGATCTACTGGCGCGGCTGCGTGCGCGTGGGATCTCGATCGCGAGCCTCACCCACGCCGCAGGCCTGAGCGCGACCGGAGACGCTCGGATCGACGCGGCGCTACCTCTGCCGGAGCGCTACGAGATCCCAGCCGTCACGGTGGCCGCGATCGATCGCACCCGAGCCCGCGGCGGCCGAGTGATCGCCGCGGGCACGACGGTGGTGCGGGCGCTCGAGAGCGCAGCGCTGGACGGTCCGTACGAGGACGACCGGCTGCGCGCGGGCGCGGGGCTCAGCACGCTCAAGCTCGACGCGACCCATCGCCTGCGGATCGTCGATGCTCTGCTCACCGGCATGCACGCGCCGGGCGAGAGCCACTACCTGCTGCTGCAGGCCTTCAACGACGAGTCGCGGCTCGCCGACGCTTGGCAGCAGGCGCTCGAGCACGACTATCGCTCGCACGAGTTCGGCGATGCGGCGCTGATCTGGGCCACGCCAGATCGCAGGCCCACTCGACTACCCGCGACAAGTCGCGCTGCGAGCCCGTGGGCGGCGATCCAGCCACGCTTCGCAGCCGCGTGAGGGCGAGGCGATCGCTCAGGACCAGTAGAGATCCGCCGCCACGCCGCCGGCCTTGCCTTCTTTACGGAGCAGCTCCGCCGCCTCACCGTGCACGAACTCGACCGCCGCGGCCGAGTCGAACGCGCGCCGGATCATCGTGGTCGCGAGCGCCTGATCCTCGACCGGCCAAGCCAAGATCAAGCGGCGGACTTGTCGGGACGCGAGCGCCTCACCGACCGCTTGATCCCCCAGAGCGCCGCGATCGCCGGACTCGGCGCGGTCAATCACGCTGCGCACGATGTCCAGCTCGTTGGCTCGCTCGAACGCCTCGGCCAGCGGCCACACCTTCTCGAGCACCTGGTGGTCCTCGAGATACATCTCCATCGGCACGACACCGACGACTTGCGGCCGCAGCTTGGGATGCAGCGCCGCTCGCAGGGCGTGGGCCTCCTTCTCGTTGCCGCCGATCACGATGCGATCGAGGGTCGGGCTCTGGCTGGTCTGCTCGAGCAGCTGGTCGGCGACGCCCCGGATCCAGCGCTGCTGCCAGTCGTCGACATGCGACTCCCAGCGCGAGGTGTGGCCGGTCCGGGAGTAGTACTTGGCGCCCCAGTGGCCGCTCGGCTGGAGCTCGAGCTCGCCGGTCTCGCCGTGACCGAGGAACGCGCTGACCGTGCGCACGTGATCGCTGTCGATCAGCACGATCAGATAGTGCTCGAACTCGTCGAGCGCCCAGAGCAGCGGCTCGACCACCGGGGCGCCGTACTCGTGGCGCTCCGGCATCTTGATCGGCAACGTGGTCGCCCGCAGCGAGCTTGGTCCGACGAAGAGCACCAGCGTCTTGCCCTGTGGGCGGAAGTGGGCCAGGTACCTCTCGACCCGCTGCCGGATCGGCTTCAGCTTGTCGCCGTGCTGGCGCTCGAGCACATCGAGAGCGTTGGCGAGCGCGATCCGCCAGACAGGCTTGTCCTTTTGGTTGACCGGGTCGGCTGGATCGATGGGCAGATAGAGGGAGAGGACGTCGTCCTTGGCTTCGTCGAGGAGTCGACGCAGATCGGCGTAGTCGAGGTGGAGCATGCGGGTTCCTTGTTCGCGGAGTGTACGTGCGCTTCGACGCGCTCCGGGTGCCGCCGGGACAGCAGAATACGCGCCGGGCAGGGCTCGGCACGCGCATCGGCAGCGGACATCACCAGGTCGCGGTGCAGTGGGTCATGTCGGATCGTGCCGCCGACACTTCTTCATCCGAGCACGAGCAGCAGCACCAACGCGATCGCGAACACCAGCGCCATGAGCAAGGGCGGCAGCACCGAGCGCGACACTGGCCGCGCTTCGATCAGGTGTGGGCGCCCGACCACGACATTCGATCGGCTGACCGTCGGCTCGCCGCTGCGCGTCAAGATCTGGTCGACCCGAGCGCCCGGGTGGTCGAGCTCGAGCACGAGATCGCCGAACTGCAGCTGCGCGCCATCTTGCAGCTGCACGCGATCGATCCGCTGGCCATCGACCAGCGTCCCGTTCTTGCTGCCGAGATCGATCAGCTCGGCCCCCTGGTCGCGCACGATCAACTCGGCCTGCCGCCGGGACACGTCCTCGTGCTCGAGCCGGAGGTCGGCCTCGCGGGTCCGACCGAGCACGTAGCGCCCGACCCCGAGCTCGTGCACTCGGCCGAGCTCGGCGCCGCTTCGGTGGATCAGTCGGGCAACCGACTCGCTCACTGCGGCAGTGTATCGGGTCCCGAGGCTGACGAATCACGCCGCAGCTCGGGCAGCTCGATCCAGCGATCTTCGAACCAGCAGCGCACGACCTCTCGCTCGCGGACCACCGACACCCTGCCCTGTCCGCCATGGCGCGCCTGACAAGCCCGCAGGGCCTCGCGCACCTGGGCGGGTGGCGGCTCCGAGCAGCCCGCGGCCTCATCGATCGACTCGACCTCGATATCGAGTCGATCGAGCGCGTCACGTAGCTGCTCGACCCGAGCGTCGACACCTTCGTAGTGGCGCGTGACCTGGTGCTCCTCGGCCGCAGGCAGCCGCTCACCGACGAAGCTCAGGCGCTCGACCCCCAGCTGCTCGAGGATCGCCGCCAGCTCGCGCGGCGATCCTGCCGGTCGAACCAAGCACGCGCGCTGCAACCAGCTCGCGCTCGAAGGGATCACCAAGGTCCGCGCATGCACGGTCCCGACCGCCGCCCACTCGAACTCGGCCGGACCGAGCTGCGAGACCAGCCCCGGTGGCGCCCATGCCCGCGGTGCCGCGACCACCAGCAGCCACGCGGCGATCCACCACGGCGGAATCCAGGCGCTCGCTCGCGTCGGCTCGACTGCTTGCATCGCCGCTGCTCGGCGCGCGGACCAGATCCGCCGTATCCCATCGAGCAAGAGCAGCACGATCGCCGCCCACACCAGCAGCTTTGCGTCGGCGCTGGGCAGCTCGGCGAGCAGCTCGACGAGATCCATCAGTGGCTCGGCGAACCATCGCGTGGGTGCGAGCGCGAGCTCGCCGATCGAGCCGAGCAAGAGCCACCCGATCAACGAGACCGGCATCAGCAAGGCAAACAGCGGCAAGCCCAGCACGTTGCCAATCAAGCCGTGCAGCGGCGCCGCGTCGAAGTGGATCAGCGTCAGAGGTGCGGTGATCCAGGTGACCCGCCAGCTGGTCAGCAGCACGCCCGCGTCGCGCGGGCTGGTCACGAGCGCCGCCATGGCGGCGAGCGAGAGCTGAAACCCGACGTCGAACAGCCAAGCGGGCTCGACCAGCAGCATCGCCGCTGCGGTCATCGCCAGGAGCGTCGGCCCATGCGTCGGTCGTCCGATCACCACCCCCAAATCGACCGCCATCAGCATCAGCGCCGAACGGACGGCCGGAGCAGCGGCGCCCGTGAGCCCGACGTAGGCGAGCAAAGGAAGCCACGCGACCACGCAGCTCGTCCGCGGCGTCAGCCCGAGCAAGAGCGCGAGCCTCCGCGCCAGCACCTGCAGCCACAGGCCGGCGAGCGCCACCTGCAGCCCGCTCACGGCGATCAGGTGTCCGAGCCCCGCGCGTCGCAGGGCCTCCCGCTCCTCGGGCTCGAGAGCCGAGCGCAGGCCCAGAGCCACCGCCGCGCTCAAGCGAAGCGAGCGATCACCGCGACTGATCGCCCAGGCCCGCTCGCGGCTCGTCGCAACCCACCACCAATACCCGCGCGCCAGCCGATCTCCCCACGAGGTCGGCTGGCTCGGCCGCAGCCACACCGAGCGCTCGCCGAGCAGCTCGATCCGCTCCTCTCCCGACTCCTCGACGCGAGGGAGTCGACCCCCTCGCAGGTCTCGCGCGAGCACCGCGACACGCTCCCCTGCCCAGCGCGGGCACGCGCTCGGAGGTGCCTCCACCCGAACGACCCCCGCCCTCGCGCCGCTCGGACCCGGCCCGGCTCGACGCAAGCGCAGGGTGCAGCGCGGACCTGGCTCGCTCGCGCCGACCACCTCGAGCTCGCGCAAGCGCTCGGCCTCGATCCCCCGTCGCACCGCCCGTGCCGAGCCGCTCGCCTGCTCGGCTGGCCCGACGCTCGCTCCTCGGAGCAACCCTGCGCAGACCAACAGGGCGCAGATCATCACGGTCGCCCAGCGCTCGGCCCTCGCTGGATCCCGTGCCCTCGACAACCAACCGATCCAAGTGGCCGCGCAGCCGAGCATGGTCGTGCCGAGGAGTGCCATCAGGGCGAATGCACCCGCCGTGGTCGCGCTGCTTGCCTGGATCCGTCCGATCCAGGCACCGCAGGCCACCGCCATGGAGCACACGAGAGCGATCAAAATCGTCCGCATGCCCGCTTGTCGGCCCGCGCAGGATCGACTTGCAGAAGACCACCGTCAGCCCCGTGGCTGAATGCCTCGCTCGGTCGCCCCGGACTGACCGCCTCGGTCAGGACCGAGGGGCCGAAGGGGGTCTGCCGGCCGCGCCTGCGCGCTTGCCCGCTTTGTTCCACTTCGGCCGGTTAAACCCATACACTCATCGCGGTCGTGCTCTTCACGAAGATTTGGACTGCCGTTCTCGCCGTCTTGGCCACCGCGTGCCTGGCCGGCATGTACCTGTTGTCCACGGCGTCGTCGGGCGGCTTCACCGAGGCCGACAAGACGGCGAGAACGGCAGTCCAAATCTTCGTGAAGAGCACGACCGCGATGAGTGTATGGGTTTAACCGGCCGAA
>CBFGLP010001472.1:0-14251 GCA_965649595.1 uncultured Myxococcales bacterium
CGCCTGATGGTCTCCGATCGCATGGCCTCGATCGGCACGCTCGCGGCTGGCGTCGCGCACGAGATCAACAACCCGCTCACCTACGTGCTCGCCAACCTGCACATCCTGGCCAAGCGCGCCGAGAAGGCGCTCGCGGTCACCGACGGCGAGCAGGCCCGCACGCTCTTGTGCAACGAAGACACCCTGCAGCTGCTGCGCGAGACCTCCGACGGAGCTCGCCGGGTCCGCGACATCGCCCGCGACCTCAAGACCTTCTCGCGCTCGAGCGACGAGGTCCAGCCTGTCGACGTCCGCCAGGTGCTCGACTCCTCGGTCCGCATGGCGATCAACGAGATCCGCCACCGCGCCCGGCTCGAGCGCAATTATATGGACACCCCGCAGGTGCTCGCCAACGCCTCGCGGCTCGGCCAGGTGTTCCTCAACCTCGTCGTCAACGCGGCCCAGGCGATCCCCGAGGGCGCGAGCGAGCGCAACTGCATTCGGCTGATCACCACGACCAGCGGCGATGGTTGGGCGGAGATCATCGTCAACGACTCGGGCTCGGGCATCCCCGCCGAGCTGATTGATCGCATCTTCGAGCCCTTCGTGACGATGAAGCCGGTCGGGGTCGGCACCGGGCTCGGGCTCTACATCTGCCGCGACATCGTCAGTGGGCTCGGTGGTCGCATCGAGGTCGAGTCGGAGGTCGGCGTCGGCACCAGCTTCAAGGTCTGCCTCCCGCCCGCGCCAGCCGACGCGATCGCCCGGTCCTCGGGGCCGCGCGGCAAGCCGGTCCAGGAGCGCCCGCTCCCCCGCGCGCGGATCCTCGTGATCGACGACGAGATCAACATCGGCCAGAGCCTGGTCCGAGCGCTGCCCGAGCATGAGGTCACGCTGGTCGCCAGCGGGCGCGAGGCGATCGCCCGGCTCGCCGCTGGGCCCGAGTTCGATCTGATCTTCTGCGACGTGATGATGCCGGAGCTGACCGGCCGCGACGTGCACGAGCACATCGTTGCCCATCATCCCCAGTATCTCCCGAAGATCGTGTTCATGACCGGTGGAGCATTCACCGATCGTGCGTCCGATTTCATAGAGCGAGTCGAGGCTCGCCGGATCGACAAACCCTTCGACATCACGGCCATCAGGGCGCTGCTGCGCGACTATCTGCTGCCCGGTCGGCAAGACAGCTCGGGCCACCCGCGCGCGTCCGAGAGCGGCGAGGCGATCTAGCAGCCTGCTCGCCCCTGGCGTTCTCGTTGCCCCTGGTGTTGTCGGCTCCCCCTCGCTAGTAATCGCCCGAGCTGTGTTCGTCAGCCCCACGGGGACTGAATTCTCGGCCGACTCGCACGAGCGAGTTGGCCGCAGAGCGGCGATACTGTCGAGCAGGTATCGTCCCTCCTGATCAGGTCGGGTGCCCTTGCCCATGGCCAAGCGAGCGAGTCGTCCGTGAGTACCTTGCCTGGTTTCGAGCCTGGTCCACTGATCCACGCGGGCTCGCGCTCCCGCATCCTGCGAGCGAGGCGAGTCCGCGACAGCGTCCCGGTCGTGCTCAAGACCCTCGCGACCAGCCGACCGAGCGCCCAAGCGGTCGATCGGCTCCGGCGCGAGTGGGAGATCGGCCGCAGCTTCGATCACCCCAACGTCGTCCGCTACCTCGGCTTCGAGCTGAGCGAGGACGCGGCGGCGATCGTGATGGAGGACTTCGAGGGCATCTCGCTGGCCGAGCGGATCCCCGCGCGCGGGTTCGCGATCGATCGCTTCATCGAGCTCGCGATCCAGCTCGCGCGCGGCCTGGTGGCCATCCACGCGCGTCGGGTCGTGCACAAGGACGTCAAGCCGCGCAACATCCTGATCGACAGCTCGGGCCAGCAGGTCAAGTACATCGACTTCGGCGTGTCGACGCGGCTCGACGCGGGCGAGCGGATGACCGTTGCCCCGCATCGGCTCGAGGGCACGCTCGCCTACATCTCCCCCGAGCAGACCGGTCGCATGAACCGGGCGCTCGATCACCGCGCCGACCTCTACTCGCTCGGCGTCACCTACTACGAGCTGCTCTGCGGCCAGGTGCCCTTCTCCGCGACCGAGGCGCTCGAGCTCGTCCACTGCCACCTCGCCAAGATCCCCGAGTCGCCCAGCAGCGTGCGGCCCGAGGTGCCCGAGCAGCTCGCCCGCGTGGTCATGAAGCTGCTCGCCAAGGCGCCCGAGGATCGCTACCAGAGCGCGCGCGGGCTGCTCCACGATCTCCAGCGCTGCCGCGACGCGCTGCTGCTCGGCCGACCGATCCCGCTCTTCGAGCTCGGCACTCACGATCGTGGGCCCGAGCTGCGCGTGCCCGAGCGGCTGTTCGGGCGCGAGCGCGACATCGAGGTGCTCGAGCGGGCGTGGGCGCGAGCGCAGCGGGGTCGACCCGCGGTCGTGTTGGTCTCGGGCAGCTCGGGCGTCGGCAAGTCGGCGCTGGTCGCCGAGCTCGAGCAGCGCCTGCGCGATCGGGCCGGCGCGTTCGTGCGCGGCAAGTTCGGGCAGCTCGGAAGCCGAGCCGCCTACGAGGGCTTTACCGAGGCGTTCCGCTCGCTCGCGGGCCGGATCCTCGGCGCGAGCCTCGAAGAGTTCGGCGTGTGGCGAGAGCAGCTCAGCTCGGCGCTGGCGATCAATGGCCGGATCTTGCTCGACGTGGTGCCCGAGATGGAGCCGATCGTCGGGCCGCTGCCGCCGGTCCAGCCGCTCGGCCCCGAGGAGTCGCAGCACCGCTTCAACCTGGTGTTCCGCCGGTTCGTGCGGGCCTGCGCGCGCGAGGGTCACCCGCTCACGCTCTTCCTCGACGATCTCCAGTGGGCCGATCCCGGCAGCCTCGCGCTGCTCGAGCTGCTCGTCCGCGACGACGAGCAGAGCTACCTGCTCTTGATCGCCTCGTTCCGCGACGACGAGCTCGACGCCGAGCACCCGACCCGCGCGACGCTCGAGGCGATCCGCCGCAGCGCCGCGTCGGTCGTCGAGCTGCCGCTGCGCGAGCTCGGCGTGGCCGAGGTCGAGGCGCTGATCGCCGAGGCTCTCGCCCGCACGCCCCCGCGCTCGCGCGAGCTGGCCGAGCTGGTCGTCGAGCGCACGGCCGGTAACCCGCTCTTCGTCCGAACCTTCTTGCAGTCGGCCTGGGAAGAGAAGCTGCTGGTCGCCGAGGAGCCCGAGGGCGAAGAGGCGGTCGAGCTGGGCTCGGGCGCGATCGCCTGGCGCTGGGACGAGAACGGCCTGCGCTGCATGCACGCGAGCGAGTCGGTCGGCGAGCTACTCGCTCGGCGGCTGCGGCAGCTGGCCGAGTCGGTCCGCCAGACCCTGCGCATCGCCGCGTGCATCGGCGGGCCGTTCACGCTCGAGACCGTCGCGGCGATCAACCAGCGCAGCCCCGAGACCACCTTGCACGATCTCCAGGCGGCCGTGCGCGCGGGCATGCTGCTGCTGCGTCGCGACGAGCGTTGGGACTTCGTCCACGACCGCGTGCGCGAGGCTGCCAACGCGCTGCTGCCCGCGCAGGAGCGGGCGGCCGCCCACCTGCGGATCGGTCGGATGCTGCTGGCCAGCACGCCCGACGACCGCCTGAGCGAGCGGATCTTCAGCATCGTCGATCACCTCGACACCGGCCGCTCGCTGATCCGCGACGAGGGCGAGCTGATCGAGCTCGCTCGCCTGGCGATGATCGCTGGCCGTCGAGCCCACGACGCGACCGCCTACGCGACCGCGGTCCGCTACTATCGAACCGGGCTCGAGTGCCTCGAGGCGATCGACGCCCAGCATTCCGACCCGAGCGGTCCGTCGGCGGCTCAACGTAGCTGGACCGAGCACTACACGCTCGCTCGCGACCTCCACCGCGAGCTGGCGATCGCCGAGTATCTGACCGACGACGCCGAGTCGTCGCGTGGCCGGATCGCCGCCGCGCTCGCGCGCGCGCGCGAGATCGTCGACCGCGTCGATCTCCTCGACCTGCTGGTGTTTCAGCACACGATGGCGACTCGCTATCGTGAGGCGCTCGACACCGGCCGTGAGGCGCTCGCGCTGCTCGACATCCCGCTACCGAGCCGCGCGGACGAGATCGATCGCGCGCTCGCGGCCGAGCTGGCCCAGTACCGCGAGCGCCTCGCGATGATCCGCCCCTCGCAGGCCGACGCGAAGCGGGCGATCGCCTCGCTGATCGAGCTCCCGACGATGACCCGCCGCGAGACCCGGGCGGCGGCCCGGCTGCTCTCGACCATGATGAGCGCGGCCTACAGCGCGGATCAGCGGCTCTACCCGCTGCTCTCGCTCAAGCTCGTCAACCTCTCGCTCGCGCACGGTCACGTCGCCGAGTCCTGCTACGGCTACGCCCACCACGGCACCTTCGTCGGCTCGGTGCTCGGCGACCACGCGACCGCCCACGCTTGGGGCCTGCTCGCGCTCGAGCTCGCCCGCAAGTTCAACGACCTCGCCCAGGAGTGTCGCGCGTGCAGCATCGTCGCGGGCCTGCTGCTGCCCTGGCGCGCGCACGTGCACGAGTGCGAGGCGCTGGTCGAGCGAGGTCACCAGGCCGGCATCGAGTCGGGCCAGCTCGAGTTCGTCGGCTACATCCGCTACCAACGCCAGCTGCTCGCGCTGTTCGGCGGCATGCCGCTGGTCCGGCTCGAGGGTGACCTCTCGCGCGTGCTGCCGGAGCTGCAGCAGATCAACCGGAGCGGACGCAGGCCAGCTCGCTGGCCGGAGGCCGCGGAGGTCGAAGACGACGGCCGAGTCCCGCCCGCATTCAACCACGTCTACGCGAGCAACGTCGTGCGCGGGCTCCAGCTGGTCGTCGCGGGCCTGCTCGGCGAGCGCCCGCAAGGCGAGCTGCGCGAGCTGGTCGTGCTCGAGCGCGAGTTCGTGGCCACCTGCCGCAGCGACCAGAGCCACGTCGCGCTCTGCGTCTACTACGTCTACCAAGCGCTGGTCCGCTACCTCCACGGCGACCCGTCCGGCGCGCTCGAGTGCCTGGTCGCGAGCAAGGAGTTCCTGCCCTACTCGCTCGGCCACGTCGCGCTCGCCGATCGCAACTTCATCCACTCGCTCACGCTGGTCCGGCTGCTGCCGAGCTTCGATGAGGATCGCCGGCAGATCGCGCTCGCGACGATCGAGCACAACCAAGATCAGCTGACCCACTGGGCGACCCACTGCCCGGAGAACTTCGAGCACAAGCGGCTCTTGGTCAGCGCCGAGCTGGCCCACGCCGACGGCGACCTGCTCTCGGCCCTCGATCTCTACGAGCAAGCGATCGCGGCCGCGAGCGCGCAGGGCTTCGTGCACGTGCACGCGCTCGCCAACGAGCTGGCCGCCCGCATGTGGATCGATCGCGGCAAGCGGCGGCTCGCCCTCCCCTACCTCGCCGAGGCCGTGAGCGGCTGGCGAGCCTGGGGAGCCCGCCGCAAGCTGCGGCTGCTCGAGCACGAGTTCCCCGAGCTGATGCGCGAGCTGCCTGGCGCCCGACCGCGCCGCTCGCTGCTCGCCGCCACGACCGAGGGCTGGGGCGGGACCGGCAGCTCGCAGGCGCTCGACCTCGCGACCGTCACTCGAGCCTCGCAAGCCATCTCCAGCGAGATCGATCTCGACCGCCTGCTCGCCCGGATGATGCGGATCATCCTGCTCAACGCCGGCGCCAACCGGGGCTTCTTGATCCTCGCCGCCGAGGACGACTTTCGGATCGAGGCCGCGGCCAGCAGCGAGGGCGACGAGGTCGAGCTGCGCCGCAAGCCCTCGCTCAAGGAGGCCGAGCTGGCCGTCAGCATCGTCCGTCACGTCCTGCGCAGCGGCGAGAACGTGGTGCTCGAGGACGCCTCGCGCAGCGGCCCCTTCACCGACGACCCGCACGTGATCCGCCGACGGCTCAAGTCGGTCCTGTGCACGCCGATCCGCCACAAGGACGAGCTGGTCGGCGTGCTCTACCTCGAGAACGAGCACGCCGCCGCGGCGTTCACCGAGGCCCGCACCGAGGTGCTGCAGATCCTGCTCTCGCAGGCCGCGATCTCGCTGGAGAACGCCCGCTACTACAACGAGCTCAAGACCCTCAACGCCGAGCTGCGGACCCGCGCCGACGAGCTGGCCGTGTCGAAGTCGCGGCTCGAGGCCGAGATCGCCGAGCGCGAGCGCGGCCAAGCCGAGCGGCTCCAGCTCGAGGCCCAGCTGCGCCAGTCACAGAAGATGGAGGCGATCGGTCAGCTCGCCGGCGGCGTCGCCCACGACTTCAACAACCTGCTGACCACGATCATCGGCTCGACCGACGTGCTCAGCGCCCGCGTAAAGATCGAGCTGGGACCCGAGGGTATAGACGAGCTACGTGTGATCCGCGAGGCCGCCGAGCGCGGCGCCTCGCTCACCCGTCAGCTGCTGGCATTCTCCCGTCGTCAGGTGCTGCAGCCCGAAATCCTCGATCTCAACGCGCTCGTCGAGCGCAGCAGCAAGATCCTCGAGCGCCTGCTCGGCCCCGAGTATCGGCTCGCCTCGCGGCTGACCAGCCCGCTCGGGCCCGTGCGCGTCGATCCGGGCCAGCTCGAGCAGGTGATCCTCAACTTGGTGATCAACGCCCGCGACGCGATGCCGCCCGGCGGCACCGTGGTGATCACGAGCCGCGAGCAGACTCTCAGCGAGCCGATCCCCGCCACCCCGCAGGCCGTCAAGCCCGGCGACTGGGTGGTGCTCGGCGTCATCGACGATGGCTGCGGCATGGATCGCCGCACGCTCGCGCACATCTTCGAGCCCTTCTTCACCACCAAGGGCGTCGGCGAGGGCACTGGGCTCGGGCTCTCGACGGTGCTCGGCATCGTTCAGCAGTCCGACGGCTTCGTCACGGTCCAGACCAAGGTCGGCCAGGGCACGACCTTCGAGATCTGGCTGCCGCGCCTCGCGGGTGAGGTCGCCGCCCCGGCCCCGACCCGCGAGACCGACGAGCCGACCCCCGGCCCCGACGAGAGCGCGACCGTGCTGGTCGTCGAGGACGAAGCCCCGGTCCGCCGGACCGTCGAGCAGATCCTCAAGCTGCACGGCTATACGGTCTTGACCGCCGAGAACGGCGAGGCCTGCTTGGCGCTCTGCGAGCGGCATCGCGGAAAGATCGATCTGGTCCTGACCGACTTCGTGATGCCCAAGGTCGGCGGCCTCGAGCTCGCCTTGCGCCTACGCGATCTTCGGCCGGACACCAAGGTCCTGTTCATGAGCGGCTTCACCGACGGCGAGCTGGCCGGAGACAAGGTCGCACAGCTCGGGGAGATCGAGCTGATCGAAAAGCCCTTCCGCGCGGCGGCGCTGCTCGAGCGGATCCGGCGATTGCTGGACCGCCCGGCGTGATGAGGGGGCTGCTAGTCCTCGTTGCTAGGCAACGTCACCCCGAGCGCCTGCAGGGCCTCCAAATCATGCCAGGTCAGCTCGGGCAACTCTTCATAGTCCTCCCACAACCGCACCAAAGGCGTCTGCAGGTTGTGCTCGGTCGGCAAGTGCCGCCCACTCTCCGGATCCTCCGCGTAGCTCTTCGCCCACGCGAGCTGGCCCGAGCCACCGGCCGAGTTGACCAACAACTCGCAGCTCTCGTCGCTGCTCCCAGCCAACCTGGCCCCGCGAAGATTATTGATCTTGTCGATCACCGAGTCGAAGGGCCCCTCGATCGTCAGATCCAAATGTGCATGCTCGTGAGCATAACCGAGATCCAGCGCGAACTCGGGCCCCCACTCGCGAGCATAACGACACATCCAATACGCGTGTCGGTACGAGTTCTTTATCCAAGGATCGGGCGCGAGGTCGGAGCGAAAGTCGCGCGCCTCTTGATTGACCCGCTGGAAGTCCTTGTAGAGGTTGTAGTAAGCCTTCAGCGAGTTATAGCCGGTCCGCAAGATCAACTTCTTGCCAAACGACTTGACCAGGTTGGACGGCACGTCGACCCGCGGCATCGGATCGTAAACACGTCCATACATCGTGCTCTTTGCCGTCTTGACCAGCGTCGGCAGCGAGAGCTGCTCGAGCGCGGGCGACAGACCAAAGTGCTTCATGACGGTCCAGATCTCGGTCGGCGAGAACTTGGTGTAGGGCAGGTAGAGCCACGACGGCCCGTTGATCAGCCACTCTCCGAGCGACATGTCGTCGCGCGGGATCTGAGGCAGCTCGCCGAAGTTTCGCCGCGAGCTGAAGATCTGCCACCGAATCCAATCTTCGAGCGTCGCCCCCTGCCCGGTCGACGACTGCGACGGCGGCCGGACCGGCTCCGTGCTCCGAGTCGGCCGCGAGATTGGTGATTCGACGATTCGAGGCAACTCGGTCAGATCGAGGTATTCGAGATCTTGCGTATCTTCGCCGGTGGTCGGCTCCGCTGTCAGCCGAGGAGCGTCCCACTCGGTGATATCTCCCACGTCTTCGGTCAGCTCGCCCACGAGCGGGCCAGCGAGCATCGGCGGTGTGAATGTGAGCGGGCTGGTCCAGTGCTGCGCAAAGGGCACCAAGGCGGTGCTCTGCGAGCCCTTCGGCCCGGATGGGCCGACGAGCCCCTGCTGCGGCAGCGCCGAGGCCTGCGGCAGCAGGCCCTGCACTGCGCTGAACGCCGCGAGGTAGCCGACGAGGCCCTTCATGAGCCCGCCGGCGAGGCCCGACCACGACCAGCCTGATGACTGCGGCGCAGGCTCGTCCGTCTGTTCGTCGTCCACGAGCTCGAGCTGCAGATCGAGCTCGCGGTTGATATCGTCGACCAGACGCTCGGCGATGGTCTCGAAGTAGTCGAATTCCTCGCGCTGTGCCAGCTGCTCGAAGCGGGACTTCATCCACGGCAAGTGCTCGCGCGGGATCTTTCCAGCCTCGAGCAGATACTCGACGTCCTCCCACGCCTCGTCGTCGTCGAACTCGGTATCGTCGATCACGACCCGCTGCACCGGCGCGCGGGCGGTCGGGGACTGGAGCGACGCCCCCCAGCCGGCCAAGCGTCGAACCCGGCCGCTGCGGTCGAACGCCTGCTGGAGCTGGACCAGCGCCGCACCACGGGCGCTCGTCGCCGCGGCCGGCGAGGACGCCGATGAACGTGCAATGCGTGCCGGACCAGGACGAGCGAGCGACGCCTGCATCTCGCGATCACGATAGCGGCCGCATGGGGGCGAGCAAGTAGCCACCGGCTACTTGCCGACGGTCAGCCCGGGCAGGGGATCGGAACCCGCATCGGCAGGTCGGGGAAATTCCCCTCGACGTACGCCCCGAGCTCCTCCGACTGGACCCAGTGCTCAGCGATGCTCTCGAGCGGCTCACCGTCGAGATCGGTGATCATCCCCGCGGCCGCGTCATAGTGCGGCAAGAACTCGAACTCGAGCCCGTACGTGCTCGCGTCGTCGAAGATCGGGCACAGGTACTCGTGGTGCAAGATGTCGACCCGCAGCAGCACAGACGTCGGGTCATCCGGCGCGCAGCCAATCTCGACCACGTCTGTGTAGTTATCGGAGCAGGCGTCGGTGAAGCTGCACAACGCCGCCATCGGATCCTCGTAGAGCGTGTAGCCGCTCTCGCCCTCGTAGTAGCCCTCGTAATAGCGACCCACGCTGATCCGGAAGCTCGCGGGATCGACCTCGTCGACCGACGCGATCGGCTCCGAGAAGGTCAGGCGGATCAGCAGGTCGTCCTCGAACACCGCGGACTGGAGCACCGGCGGCCCAGCCACTCCACCGCCGGGCTGCCGCTCGCCGCAGGGCGGCAGCTCGTCGAGCCCGTCCTCGCTCTCGTCGCCCGTCTCGCCCTCGCCTGTGTCCGAGTCCGTGTCCGTGTCGGTCGACCCGTCGCCGCTCGTGTCCTCGCCGCTCGTGTCCGTCCCCTCGCCGACGTCGTCGTCGTTGGGTCCGGTGTCGTCGTTGCAGCCGAGGGTCAGCAAGCCCACGAAGGACAGGCGGAGGGCACCAAGCACGCGTCCGGTCATGCGCGTCGAGTCCAGCGAGTCGGTGTCTGGTTCACGGGCCCGGCCGCGCGACTTTGCGCGTGATCTCACGGGCGCCTCTGGCCCGAGCGGCCTACCGACCGACCAGCTTGAACCCCTTCTTCAAGCCGGTCTGCTTCAAGAACCCCTCGGGCCCCAGATACGAATTGAGCAGCCAGCGATCGTCCGAGTACGAAGTGCTCCCCGTGGTCTCACCGGCGTTGCGCTCGACCACGATGATCTCGTTGGTCTTGTTGTTGCGCGCGACCACGACGACCGCGTGATGGTCCCCGACGCCGATCGGCTTGCTGCCATACGCCAAGATCCCCTCGCCGAGCCCGAGCGAGCTGGGCGTAAACTTCTTGCGGCCGGGGTTCGTCCACACCGGCGTCTTGGTCAGGATCGACGTGGGGATCTCGTCGGTGCCCAAGTCGAAGTCCTTCGCGATGTCCGTGTCGGTGTCGTCGTGGACCGTGACGCCGGTCGAGACGCAGCCCTCGGTGGGATCCCAGTCGGGGATCGTCGATTTTCCGCGGTGCCGAATGATGTGCTCCGACGCGGTGCTGCAGATCACCGGCAGCTTGAACCCGCCCTTCTTGACGATCGTCTTGCCCTGCTTCTCGACGACCGAATCGAGCACGTCCCAATCCGAGGCGTCGGTGACGTTGAAGCCCTCGTAGCCCTCCTCGGTCGTCTGGTAGTCGGGGGTCGTCGGCTCCTCGGTGGTGACGTCATCCGACAAGATCAGATCCGACACCGGATTCTTCTTCGTTACACCCTCCAACAACACACCGAGGAAATCGGAGCTGGACTTGTCGAGCACGCGGTGCTTCTTCTTGGAGCTGCGCTTCTTGAAGCTCTTCCCCAACTTACCCTTACGCACGAACTCGTAGTAGGTCCGAGACTGCTTGGGGAACTTCTTCTTCCTGCTCACCCGCTGCAGCACCGCCGCCCGCTCGACGTTCGCCTGCACCCGCGGCGCGCCGTCGAGGGCGGCCTGGCGCTGGGCGAGCGCGAGCGTCTGCGGACCCTCGAGCGCGGCCGCTCGACGCTCGTCCGCTCGCTTGCTCGCGCGCTCGGGCGGCGCGACGTCGACCCTGCGGCTCGGCATGGCTCAAGCGCTCCGGTATTGAAAATTCGTGACGATCACCTCTTGATTGCCCTGCGGAAACACCGTCTGCGGCGGCTGACGCCAGAGGTTGAGGTGCACTGTCTGGCAAGCGGCGTCCGGCACGTACTGATATTGACTGCTGGCGATCGTCCAGGTGAGGTCCGGCGTGGACGGCAGGCTCGCCAGGTCATAGAGACCATAATAAATCGAATAGGTGACCGGCTGGTCCGCGCCGGGCCAATTCAACACGATCGTGATCTGCCCGCTGTCCTGCAGCGTGATTCGATGCACGTTCCCGGTCGGCTCCCAAGGCTGGAGCGTGAACTGGGCGTTGGTCGGATCGCTGGAATCCCCCCACCGACTGCACTCGATCATGTCTAGCTCGTGGTGGCTGTTGACCTGCGACGAGTCGGCGTCGTAGCGATACGTGAACGCCCCAAAGCAGCAATTGTTGGCGATGTCGTTGAACGAGCCGCTTGTCGTCGCGGCGACCAAGTAGGTGCCGTAGCCCGGGTAGATGCGCGGCGGTGGGTTGCCCGGCGTGTTTGGCTGGCTGCCCTCGCCCCACAGCACGACCTCGACCGACGACCACTGGGCCCCGGGCGCGTTCGGCAGGGTGGTCTGCTGCATCTGCAGGTGCAGGCCCGCGCTGTCGACGTACACGAGCCGCGGATCCCATTGTTGGCCATTGAACCAATACCCGGTGTTTCCACCGGCGTTGAACGGATAGTTGGTCCACCACCAATAACCAGCGAACTGAACCAAGCAATTTGTCTGACCACCGCAGACCGAGCCGGTCGGCTCGGCGGGGCGGTCATCGCAGGTCGTGGTAGCCGTGCGGGTCGTGGACATCGTCGATCTACTTACCGAATGGTCAGCTGCGCGGGCACTAGCCACTGGCTACCGATCACCAGCGCAGCGACTTTCCTTCCTTGTCGAGCTCGCGCTGGATCCCGCGCAGCAGATCCCAATGATCGATCTGCGCCGGCTCGCGCTCGACCGCCCGCAGGCAGGCGAAGCGCAGCACGTTGACGATCTGCCCGCCGCTCAGCTCGTACTCGCGCGCGAGCGCGCCGAGGTCGACGTCGGGCGCGAGCGCGAACGCCTGGCCCTCGAAGTTGTTGCGCCACAGCTGCAGCCGCTGCGCCCGGTCGGGCAGCTTGAACGCGACCTTGGCCTGAAACCGGCGAGTGAACGCCTCGTCGATGTTGGCCTCGAGGTTGGTCGCCAGAATCGCGATGCCCGAGAACTGCTCGAAGCGCTGCAACAAGTAGGCGATCTGCTGGTTGGCCGCGCGGTCGTTGGCGGTCTGGGCCTCGCCGCGCTGGCCGAACAGCGCGTCGGCCTCGTCGAAGAACAGCACCCACTCGCGCTCGCGTGCGCGGTCGAACAAGCTCGCGATGTTCTTCTCGGTCTCGCCGATGTACTTCGAGATCACCTGCGAGAGGTCGACGCGATAGACCGGCACGTCGAGCTGCTTGCCGATCAGGCCCGCGGTCATGGTCTTGCCGGTCCCCGGCGGCCCGTAGAAGAGCGCGCGAAAGCCCGGGGCCAGCCGCGAGCGCAGCCGCCAGTGATCCAAGATCCGTCGCTGATGACGAGCCCAGCGGATGATGTCGTCGAGCTCGTCGCGGGTGCGCTCGTCGATCACGAGGTCGCGCCAGTCGAGCTCGGTGGTCAGGCGCTGGGCCGGAAACTCGGCCGAGAAGGGCGGGTTGTAGGTCTCGCCGGTGGTCAGGCGAACCCGCGCCTCGGGGGTCACCCGCAGCACCGCCGCCAGCGCGAGCCCGTCGCTGGTCCGTCGCTCGAGCCGGAGCAGCCCGCGTTGGTAGAGCCGGTGCTCGTCGTCGATCAGCCGCTGATGGCGAAGCCGGCCCGCGAGCGAGTCGCCAGCGAGCAAGAACAGCACGGTCGCGGCGGTCGGCAGAAACCCCGAGCTCTCGGCCTCGGCTCCGCCGAACTCGGTGAACCGGCGACCGAGCGAGGCGTTGTGCAAGAGCAGCGGATCGAGGATCGCCGGGCGCAGCTCGGGCAGACAGGCGAGGATCAGCACCAGCCGCTCGCTCGGCCCCAGCTCGTGCTCGCGGACCAGCTCGGCGAAGGGACCGCTCGCGTCCAGCTCGGGCGGCGGCAGCTCGTCGAGCACCTCGACCGGCTCGTGCTGGCCGACGTGGATCTGCAGGCGCAGGTCGAGCACGCGCTCGAACCACGCGATCTCTTTGTCGAGCGCTTCGGCGTTGTTGGCGAGCGGGTTCATGGCGTCACCAGGTCACGTAGATCGGGGCCGGCATCCATTCGTGCGCGATGATCGAGATCGCCCAGGGGATTCGATCGACCAGCACGTCGACCGTCTTGCGCTGGACCCTCAACCGCCAGCCCTCGCGGGTGGCCACCAGCTTGCCTTCCCGCTGCAAGAAGGTCTCGCGCAAGCCAGCGATCGACGAGTTCCCGATCGCGCTCCAGTGCTGGATCATCGATCGCAGCAAGCGCTCGCTGACCTCGAGATCCAGCTCGCTCGGCTCGTGCGTGGGCGAGATCGGGGTCGGCAGCGGCAGACCACAGAGCAGCTTGGCGAGCACCAGCGTCGGCTCGGGCGCGTCGCTGTGGCCATCGACCAACCACTGCAGCATGTGCACGGCTCGACTCGCGACGGCGATATCGTCGAGCGGGAGCGGCTGCTTGCTGCCGGTGTAGAGGCCCAGCTGCTTGAACCAGAAGGGCAAGAAGGGGCTGGCGAGCACGAGCCCGGCGTTAGCGATCATGATCGACTCGCCCTCGACCATCGCCGGCTCGCCGAGCCCGAGCGGCGAGCGAGCGCTCGAGCGCCGCGCCGTGTTGCTCGGCGGACGGCTGCGCTCGCTGGTCGTCGAGGGCGGCTCGCCGCTGAGCAGGCTCGCCCGCTGCTTGCGAAGCAGCGCGCGCAGCTTGGCGTGACCGACCTGGATCGCCCGCGCTCGCGCTCGCTCCCACAGCCGCTCGCGCGCGGCTCGGGCCCGCTCGATCGGGGTCGAGGGCTGGCCGATCAGCGCGCGGACGAACAACGCGTGGACGAGCTGCTCGGCCGTGCGAGCGCGAGCCGGCGTCTCGCTCAGGAACTCGAGCACGAAGCTCCACAGCCACCGGCGCAGCGCGTGCGAGCCGATGCCCGCGCTGCGCGTCTCGGCCCAGGCGCTGACGAGCAGCTCGGCGATGCTCAGCAGCGCCCTGGCTCGTTGCGGCTCGAGCAGCTCGACGATCCG
>CBFGLP010001473.1:0-15063 GCA_965649595.1 uncultured Myxococcales bacterium
GTATTGCGGAGGAACGGGTCTGGTGGGTGGATCAGACGGTGGCGAACTCGGGGAACGGGTCGGAGGGGATGCCGTACGAGACGTTGGCGGAGGCTATGGAGTGGATTGGGGATGGGGAAGAGGGGGTGATTTATTTGAAGACGCCGACCACTCATAGCGAGCAATTGGTTGTCTTCGGCGGGCGCACTGTGGCACTGATTGGAAAAAGTGCCATGGGTACCTTGCAGTTTTTGGGGGCTCCTGCTGTCGACGTGAATCAAGATGCGGTGTTGTTTCTTGGTGGTGTACGGGTGACCAAAGGTAGCTCGGGGGTTCGATGTTCGTTGGGTGATATTTGGATTACGGACGGTCTAATCCAAGAACATTCCGGTCGTGGTCTTCTCTCCGATGGCTGTGGTCTGGTGATGAGGCGAAGTGTTGTTAATGACAACGATCTCGGGGATGTCGAAATTGATGGCGGTAGCGCGCGTGTTGAAACGTCTTTTATTGGCGGGGACATTGCTGACGCGGCCGCTGTTAATATTATTAGTGGAAATGTGGATCTCGTGTATGTGACGCTCGCTGGCGGCACATTGGCGTCTCCTGCCTTGGCGTGCGGCGGAGGCACCGTGTCCGTAAAGAATTCTGTGTTGGTCTCACGTCAGGCAGAGCCAGAAGTGGATTGTCCTGGTGTGCAGATTGAAGGAAGTGCTGCTGAGATGGCCATACCTGGCAATGTGGAACTTGGGCCGATGGCGAACACAATGTGGTTCGTTGACTATCCAAACGGCAACTTCCACCTCACCCCCAACGCCCCCGCCGCACTGTCCACCGCCGCCACCTGGCAAACCGGCGACCCCAAAACCGACATCGACGGCGACCTCCGCCCGACCACCGACGGAACCGCCGACTACGCCGGCGCCGACATCCCCAACTGACCACCCTGCACGTTTGCGGGTCTCCACCCCGCCAACGTGCCCCTAGACAACCCCACGACCGACCGTTCACCTTCATCCGGTGAACAATCGGTCGTTCGTCTTTAACACCCCGCTATTCACCATACTCTCAACATCCGCCTGCTCCCCTCCGGATGACCCCGGCGGCACGCAGTCCATCGATGGCTCCACCGACACGAATCCCGCCCCAGACACCACCAGCGGCCCCGAATCCGACTCCGACCCCTCGGACGACTCCACCCCCGATCCCGAGTGCGCGACCGTCTCTGATTGCTCCCCCGGCACCCTCTGCGAGGACGGTGCCTGCGTCCCCTGTACCGCCGCCGTCACCGCGAGTTGCCCGGCCGATCACCCAACCACGCCTGTCTGCGACCCAGCGACCGGCAAGTGTGCTGGGTGCACCCCCGCCGACACCTCCGCCTGTCCCTCCGATCACCCCATCTGCCTCGCCAACGAGTGCTCCCCTTGCACCGAGCATTCGCACTGCCCGGACAGCGCCTGCAACCTGCTGACGGGCGCCTGCCTCCCCACCGATCGCGTCTATTGGATCGACAGCTCCGTCGCCGAATCCGGCGATGGCAGCGAGGCCGCTCCGCTCGCTACCGTTGAAGAGGCGATCGGCCTCATCCCGGCCGGAGGCGAGGGCACGGTTTATCTCGCCGGCAGCTTCGATCAGCTCGAGTCCGTGACCATCGCTGCCCATCGCACGGTCGCGCTGCTCGGAAAGACCCCTGGCGCGGGCATCTACTCGACCTCGTGGGCCACGCTGGACATCTACGAGAGCGCCGTGTTCGTCGCCGACGTCGAGCTTCGCCACTCCGACTATCGCGCCATCGAATGCAACTACTGTACGCTGATCGCCCAAGACGTTCGGGTCCGCTCGATCGACCACGAAGGCGTCTATCAGTTTGGTGGAAAGATCCGCTTCGAGCGCGCGCGCCTGGTCGGGTCGGGCCGCAGCGACGTCTACATCGCCAAGGGCCAGCTGGCGATCGTCGACTCCTTCGTCGGCGGCTCGGTCACCGGCTACCCGGCCATGCTCGTCGAGTCTGGCTCGTTCGTCGACATCCTCTATTCGACGATCGGTGGAGGCACCGTCGACTCGCCCGCGATCGAATGCACCGGCGTCTACGCGGTCGACCTTCGCAACTCGATCGCGGTGTCGCGCCACGCTGCCGACGAGATCGACTGTCCCGACATCACCATCTCCAACAGCGCGCTCGAGCAGGCGATCGGGGGCAACCTCGGCCTCGGTTCGGTCAACCCCGCATGGTTCGTCGATTACGAGCTCGGTGACTTCCACCTCGGCCCGCTCGCCCCAGCCGCGCTCGCCAGCGCGGGCGCGTGGGCGGCTGGGGACCCGATCGTCGACATAGACGGTGACCCTCGCCCCGCCAGCGAGAGCAGCCCCGATTACGCAGGAGCCGACATCCCGGAGTGAGCCATGCACACATCTCTACGCGTTTCCATCATCTCGTTCCTCGCGCTGCTCGCCTGCTCGAGCAGCGATCCATCCGCCGACGAGACGCCCTCGAGCTCGACTAGCGACACTGGCGAAGCGGAGACCGACACGTCGTCGGACGACACGTCGACCGACCCCACCAGCGCCCCGGGCTGCAACGCCCACACCGACTGCCCGGGAGCGACTCCGCTGTGCGACGCTGGCCACTGCGTCGTGTGTACCAGCGTAGATTCGAGCGAATGCAGCGATCGCTCCGAAACAACCCCGATCTGCGATCCCGCGAACGGCGAATGTGTGGAGTGCACCAGCGCCGACACCTCCGCGTGCCCGCGCGAGCGGCCCGTCTGCGAGGCGGGCACCTGCTCGTCCTGCACCGAGCACGCGCAGTGCCCGGACAGCGCCTGCAACCTCCAAACCGGCCTGTGCATGCCGAGCGAGCGCGTCTATTGGGTCGACGACAACGTCCCTGCCTCCGGTGACGGCACCGAGGCCGCCCCCTTCGAGACCGTCGCCGAGGCGCTCGCCCTGGTCCCGCTCGGCGGCACGGCCACGATCAACCTGCGGACCGCTGGCGTGCATCAAGAGTCGATCCTGATCGAAGGCGCTCGCACGATCGCGCTGCTCGGCGCGCCCGAGCTGGTCGGCAATCAGGCCTTCGATGGCCCGGCCTTGGTCGCGTCCGCAGGTCCGACCGTGCTCGTCGCCGACCTCACCCTCGCCAGCGACGACGAGAACGTCGTCGTGTGCACCGACTGTGCCCTCTATCTGCAACGAAGCCGCGTCGACGGCTGGAACAACGTCGGTCTCCGGCTCGCTGGCGGCGAGGTCAGGATCGATCGCTCGATCCTGCAGGATTCGACCCAAGGCGACATCGTCGTGGACGAAGGAACGCTCTCGCTCGTCAACTCGTTCGCGGGCGGAGCCAACAACGACTTTCCGACGATCCGCGTGGAGTCGGGTGGTAGCGTCGATATCGTCTATTCCTCGATCGCCAGCGGCTACGCCACGCCCGCGATCGTCTGCAACGGAGTGTACGCGCTGAGCGTACGCAACTCGATGGTGATGTCGATGGATACGCCGGACGAGATCGTCTGCCCGGCTGCCACGATCGTCGACAACGCGCTCGAGATGAGCCTCCCGGGTAACGTCGGGCTCGGCTCGTTCAATCGGTATTGGTTCTTGGATTTTTCGTATGGGGATCTTCATTTGTCGCCGATCGCTCATCCCAACATCGGGCTCGCGGGGCGGTGGCAGGAGGGGGATCCACGGATCGATATCGACGGGGAGCCGCGCGAGGCGATCGCGGGGCAGCCAGGGTATGCGGGGGCCGACGTGCCCAATTGACAACCAGCAGGTGAGCGGGGGTGGACCCCGCATGCTTGCGGCCGATAGGCTACGCCAAGCCCTCGCTCGAAAGATCGGACTCCCGTCACGGCGGATCGGCTCGGCCTTTCATTGATTCATCGTTGTCCAACGATACGCTCGATTCATGAAGAACTTTGCGGGCGGCCCTGGACGCCGCTTATCGATCCTGTCGCTCGGGTTGTTCGTTGGCGTCGCAGCTGGCCACGTGTCTGCGCAGGAGCCGGTCTATGTCCCGAGCGCGCCAAAGTGGAGCGCCCAACCGGCCACGCAATCCATGTCGCTGCTGCCCGTCGACGCCAAGCTCGGCGTCGGTCTAGACACTGCTGCTGCTCGCTTGCACGTGATTGGCGATCAGATCGAGCAGAAGCCGGGCTCCGGGACGGTCATCGTGGGGTCGATCGATCAACTGCACATGCAGATCGATCGCAACGAGCTGCGGGTGGCGGGCCCGACGGCAGACACCGTAGGGGCCCTCCATCTGCAGCGCTTCGGCGGTCCGGTCATGCTTCGAGCGTCACAGGAGGCTGTCCGTCGCGTGATCTTCCCCGAGGAGGGAGGCCTCGTGATCGGCGGCGAGGATCCCTGGGAGCTCGCCAAAGACATCGGTCTTTGGTACGAGCCCTGGACCCGATCCGAGATCGCGCTCGCTGTCGATGGCCACGCCTTCGCGCCCACGTTCGTGGGCTACGAGGGCAACTTCGTCGACCGCGTTCGGGTCGGTCATCGCGCCGACGCCAAGCCCAACGCAGCCTGGGATGATGTCAATCGAGACGCTGTTGGCATGTTCGCTGGATTGCTGACCGCGCAAGAGATCATCGTTCACATCGATCGCTGGGCCGATGACGTCTTTGCGCCGGGCTACCAGCTCATGTCGCTCGCCGACACGCGTGCGTACATCGAGCAACACCATCGGCTGCCCGGCGTGCCGTCCGAGCGCGAGGTGTCGCAGAAAGGCGTCAACTTGGGTGCAATGGACGAGGCGCTGCTGCGTAAGGTCGAGGAGCTGACGCTCCACGTGATCGCCCAGCAAGAGCGGATCGAGGCGCTCGAGGAGGAGATCGATGCCTGCGAATGAGCTCTTGCGACGGCTGGTGTTCCTGGTCGTGCTGGTGCCCAGTGGGGCGTGCGACCCCGAACAGGAGGCGGGGGCGCCGATCGAGCCGAAGCCGATTGATCGAGGCCGGGGCCCGAGCACCGCCCACGAGCACCAGGACAGCGGCCCACCGAGCCATGGCGCTACGCAAACCATCACCGACGTAGACGACTCTACTTTGGGGAGCGACCGCGAAGCTGCGCCTCCGCAAGCGCGGGAGTTGAAGCTCGCCTCTGGCGCCGTGCTCGTGCTGGCAGACCCGACTCGAGCTCAGCGTCAGCGTCAGCGGGCCGCGCTGGAGGCCGAAGTTGGTCCGCTCCCGGAGGCAGTCCGGCAAGCCGAGCTCGAGCGCTTGCGCTTGCAGTGGTTCATGCAGGGCACGGGGATCGTGTTTCAAAACACGACCGATCACCTCTTCGGGGTGACCGTATACTTCAGCTCATCGGAGGATCCGGAATGTCGCGAGACGGCTGTTCGCACGCGGGTCGAGGCCAAGCGGTCGACCGCGCCGTCGCCGACGCGAACGGATTGTGCCTTCGATACGGCGACGGTAACGCTCTTCGACGAGCTCAACATGAAGGTCGGGACCGTGACACTGACCCCGGGGGATGTATGAAGGGGCAGGTCGCTGGCGGCGCGGCAAGTTTGCTGGTCGCGTTGCAGGTTCGGAGCGTGTCGGCGCAGGACCCGATGCCTGAGTGCATCGGAGAGGATGCGGTACCGGACGCGTGCTACGCGGATGTTCTTTGTCCGGAGTTCGAGCCCTATTGGGATCTACGACGCTCGGTGGTTCACATCTCCGGCCCCGATATCGGGGGGACTGGAGTGCTCCTCAACAATGGGGGGTGCTCGAATCCCGACGTCGACGACGCTGATTGCGGGAGGCCCTACTTGTTGACCGCTCTTCACGTGGGCTCGGGGGCCATGTGGGAAGATCTAGAACCTGGTGAAGTCAAGGCGATTGAGAACGAGACGAACTTTACGTTCGGATTCGAGGCGCTCGGTTGCGGCAGCTCCCAGATCGTCGCTCAGGTCGCGGTGGCAGGATCCTCAATCATCGCCAGGTCGGTCGGCAAGGACCTCATGTTGCTTTATCTCGACACGTGGCTGCCGCCGGAGCTTGGCGGGTACTTCGCGGGTTGGGGCAACATGGACTTCAATCCGGCAGTGTGCATCAGTCATCCCTGTGGCGGGCCCAAGAAGATCTCGCTGGCCGAGGCCGACGCGCTGGAATATCAAAAGGCGGTTCAGCGCGAGGTCATCATTGTCGAAGCGTGGGATGTTGGTGCCGTGGCAAGCACCTCGTCCGGGGCTCCCTTGCTCACTCCGGACGACGGTAACCTCTTGGGCCTGTTCACAGATAGCTTGGGCCCCGGGCACGCTGCTTGCTATGATCCTGCGCTCGAGCCTTACGAGCGTTTTACCGCCATCGCTTCGATCATGGATTTCTTGCCCCACTCGATGACGCAAGCAAAGGCATATCTCGCGTCCTACGACGCGGATTCATACGCGGGGATCGTCGACGTGGAGACCAACGGCCAATACTATGGTGACGGAGAGTATGTCCAGATTACGGCAAGGCATGAAGTTGTGCTCGTGCCGGTATTTCACGCCGACAAGGGCTCTCACATCATCATCGAGGTGCGCCCATGAGCAACTGGCGGGCTCTCATGCTCACGGTGACCGTGGCTGGGTGCGTCTCGCGCGAAGGCTATGATGCGTCGTTGATTGTATACTTGTCCGCACGGGTTGACGCGTTCTTGCTGGAAGCCGAGCAAATGAAGGAACGACGGTATGTGCGCGAGCACTATCGCAAGAGCGGATATCGGTTTTGTGAGGAGGGTGAATGGCCGCAGTATTGGCGGGAGTACTGCAAGACGTGCTGGTGTGACGATCAGAACCAAGTTCGACGTTGCATGAAGATTCATTGTACTCCTGGGAATATCCGCCGCGGCGGTCAACCCTGGGTAATGTGTGGATTCAACTACTACAGGAAGTACGAGTTCCAGCCGTTGACGGAGTGCATTGGTGATCCGTGGTCGGGAGCGGATGAGTGCTATGATCATTGGGGATCGGCATGGATCGATCCGGGTGGGGAGCGTATGAAGTGAGCTGACGTGCCCAAGTGACCGTACGCTACATCGCGTCACCGGTCGTCCTGAACGCCCGGACCTCCGAGCTCGAGCACCCGCTTCCGCGGGCTCTGGCTTCAGCACCGGTGCCCGTCTCCGCGGAAGCGTCCGAGCCCCTAAAGACTCACCGAGCTCGACCCGCTCACCGCCCGCTTCGTGGCACGCGCTGGCGACCCTTCGGCACCCGTCCGAGCCCCTCTCCCGAGCCCCCTGCGAATGCCGTTCGACAGCGCCGCTCGGGCCTGGCATCGTCAGTGCGCTCGCATGAACGCACCGTCTCGAGCCGAGCTGACCGTCGCGGACGACAACGCGCCTCCCGTGCAGCCGCCACGGACGAAGCACTCGTGGCGCATGCGGCTCTTCTCCGTGTGGTTCTGGGGCTACCTGATCGCGAGCGTGACGGTGTTCTGGTTCGCGGTCGTGATCCCCTGGCTGGTCATCCTGCCCTTCGATCGCCGGCGGCTCTTCTCGCATTGGTACGCCTACACGTGGGCCAACCACCTGCAGGGTGCGTCGCCCTTTTGGCGGATCGTGGTCGAGCACGGCGAGCGGATGCGCCCCGATCAGGCCTACGTGCTCGTCTGCAACCATCAGAGCAGTGGCGACATCTTGGCCCTGTTCTCGCTGCGCAAGCAGTTTCGGTGGGTAGCCAAGCGCGTGCTGTTCGCGGTGCCCTTCCTCGGCTGGATGATGTGGATGGCCGGCTATGTCGGCATCAAGCGCGGTGACGCGCGCAGCCGCGACAAGATGTTCCGCAAGTGCGAGCGGCAGCTGGCGCTAGGCAACACGGTTGCGATCTTTCCCGAGGGCACGCGCTCGACCACGCCGGAGATGCGGCCCTTCAAGCTCGGGGCGTTCAAGCTCGCCTGCGACACCGGCAAGCCAGTGCTGCCGGTGATCATGGAAGGAACCCAGCAGACGCTGCCGCGCGAGAGCTGGGTGTTCACGCTCGAGAACAAGATCTACGCGATCGTGCGGGTGCTCGAGCCGGTCCATCCGTCCGAGTGCAACAACGATCCGCACAAGCTGATGACCAAGGTGCGAGAGATGATGACGGCCGAGCGCGAGCGGCTGCGCCGGGAGATTGCCGATCGCGGGGGGCTCGAGGTGCCGCCGCCGAGCTACCGGGCATAGACGTCTCAGGAGGCTCGCAGAGCGCCGTAAGACACTCTCGAGCTGGTCCCGTGGAGGTCGAGCGGGTTCGACTCGCGTCGAGTGGTCTCTAGATCGGTCGCGCAGCGGCCCCGTCGGGGAGCGTTGTGCAGGATCAGCGAGTGCACGCGCACGGCCTGGATGGCGTCGGCGCCGACGTGCACGACGAAGGGCAGGCAGCGCTGCTCCCAGCTGCGCAGGAGTCGGGCGAGCAGCTCTCGTGTGGTAGGGCCGAGCGGCGAGAGGCCGCGAAGGTCGAGCGTCAGGGGGTGCGGGCCGACGACGTCGACCAGCTGATCGACGCGCCTTCGCAGGTCGGCCAAGCTCGCGGCTGGATGCGCGATGGTTGGAAATAGGTGAATGTGCCAACCATTCCGCTCACCTTCGACGAGGTGCCAGCCGGGGCCGCGCAGCACCACGGGCGTGTCGGGACCTACGCTCGAAGGTGCGGCGAGAGGCTCGATCGTGACGATTGTCGCGATTTCGAGAGCAGGCCGGAGCATGCCGGAGGGGTGACACGTGGGCGGTGGAGGGGACAAGCACGGGCCCACGTGCGGGCACGTGGGTCGCAAGCTCGGCCCTCGGTCAGGTGACGCGAGTAGCTTGATTCGCCAGGAGGGCGAGGCGATGTCGCGTGGCCGCGCTCGCTTGATCGCTCGATCACGATCCTTCGCGCAGGACCGATCTGGATGTCGAGGCTTGTGCTCAGACCCGCTTGCGGGCGAGCACCATGGTCCAGGGGAACACGAGCGGCGCGGCCACGGCCTCGAAGCGCTGCCCGACGAAGCGTCGAAAGCCAGCGCGACCCCAATGGTTCACGTGGTCGGGGTCGTTGCCCCAGCGGCCGAGGTTCTTGCCGCGCATGAAGTTGAGCGCGCAGAACCACGGCTCCCAAGGCACGCTGAGCAGCAGCCAGGTGTTGCTCAGCTGCTCGATGATCGGGAGCATCTGCGCCGGGTCGGGGATGTGCTCGAGCACCTCGAGCATCATGACCATGTCGAAGCGACGACCGTCGGCGGCCAGCTTGCGAGCGTCTTGGTGCTCGATGGTCGCGGCGCCACCGAGCCGCTCGCGTGCGACGCGGACCGCTCGATCGTCGAGCTCGACGCCAGTCAGCTCGGCCTGGACGCCGCCCTCGACGAACGCCGAGAGCACGTAGCCCTCGCCGCAGCCGAGCTCCAGGATCGACGCTGGCTTGGCCCGATTGACCAGCTTGATCGCCTCGCCGTGGAAGCGATCGATCAGCGCGCGCTGGATCGGGTTCTTGCTCTCGTGCTTCTTTTGATTCGAGCTGCGCTCGTCGGCCTGGGTGGCGGTGGTCATTTCAGTTCCGGTGGCGGCGCCGACGGAGGCCGCTTTCGCTCGAGCATCTCGGGCGGGATGATCGGGATGTCGCGGCGGGTCTCGGCCGAAGGGTCGACGCGCGGGCCGTCTTCGCTGGTGATGGTGTCGGCGTCGAGGTTGCCGGACTTGGGCTTGGGCCGATCGTCGGCGCGCGGGGCCTTGCTGGACAGGCGCGCGCGCTCGCGGTCGGTTCGGATCGAGAAGATCTCGCTCGACTTCACGGTCGTGCGCACGAGCAGCTCGCCGAGCAGGCCGAAGCAGACGAACTGAAAGCCCATGATGGTCAGCAGCAGGCCGAGGGTCAGCAGCGGGCGGGTGCCGATCGGCTTACCGATGAACCACAGCACGCTGAGGTAGACCAGCAGCGCGATGCCGATGCCGGACAGACCGAGCCCCGGCACGCCGAAGAAGTGCAGCGGCCGCGTGCGGTACTTGGTCACCAGCAGCACGGTCAGCAGGTCGAGGATGCCGTCGAAGAAGCGCTTGACCCCGAACTTGCTGACGCCGTGCTTGCGCGCGCGGTGGTTGACGACCAGCTGCTCGATGCGAAAGCCACGGGCGCCGGCGAGCACCGGCAGGAACCGGTGAAAGCCGCCATAGACCGAGAGCTCGCGGATGCACTCGATCCGATAGGCCTTGAACCCGCAGTTGAAGTCGCGCAGCGGGATGCCGCTGAGCCGTCGCACCATCCAGTTGAAGACCTTGGATGGGAAGGTCTTGCCGATCGGATCGTGACGACGGCGCTTCCAGCCGGACACCAGATCGGCGCCGGCGTCGATCCGCTCGACGAACTCGGGGATCATCGCCGGGTCGTCCTGCAGGTCGGCGTCGAGCGTCAGCACGATCTCGCCGCGGACGCGCTCGAAGCCGGCCGCGAGCGCGGGCGACTTGCCGAAGTTGCGTCGGAAGTGGATGACCTGGACCCGCGGATCGCGGGTCGCCAGCTCGTCGCACTTGCGGTCGGAGCCGTCGCGGCTGCCGTCGTTGATGAACAAGATCTCGTGGCCGCGTCCGATCGACTCGCACGCGGCCGTGATGCCGAGGTAGAGCTCCTCGAGGGACTCGACCTCGTCGAAAACCGGGACGACCACGGAGATGCCCGGGGTGTCGTCGGCGCGGGGATTCATCCGGGGCTGGATATCACGCCCGGATGACCGACTCAACCGCAGTTGACGCCCATCACCGCCACGCCCTGCGCCTGGAAGTGCATGTCGGTATAGGGGTCGGTGCTCATCGTGAAAGTCACATCGAAGGAGGTGATGCAGGGGTAGGTGCCGAGCGCGTCGAAGGCATCGAACTCGATCGTGCCTTCGCCGAGCAGCGCGACATAGTCGCCGGTGCCCTTCTGCCCGCACTCGAGGCCCTCCCACGACTCGACATCCTCGACCGCCCAGGGATTTGGCAGCACGACGTCGAGCTCGTCGAACATCCCCTCGACCAGGGTCATCCGCGAGCAGCTCTGCTCGGTCTCGTTGACGCGCGTGACGACGAGGCGATTGAAGCCACCCGGCTGGATCACTGCGGAGTACGTCGAGTCGTCAGGCGGATCGCCGGTCTCGGTCGTCTCGGTCTCGGTCGTGTCGGTGGTGTCGGTCTCGGTCGCGTCGGTCGCGTCGGTCGTGTCGGTGGTGTCGGTCGACTCGGTCGTCGGGTCGCCGTCCCCGTCACCGTCCTCGGTCGGGTCCCCATCACCGTCGCCCGAAGTGGTGTCGCCCTCGTCGAGCGGATCATCGTCGTTGGCGACGTCGTCGTTGGTGGCGTCGTTCGTGCCGTCATCGCCGCTGCAGGCGAGTGGGGCGAGCAGGGCCAGGAGACCAAGGTAGGAGAGTCGATGGAAGCGCCGCATGAGCCGATGCTACCGCAGCAGCGGCCGGCTGTTACCATCCCGCCGCGATGGCCCAGCGCGATGACGAGTCGAACGAGCATGAGGGGCGCGATCCCGCGGACGCGGACCGCGAGGTCGGCGAGGACGAAGAGGATGAGGACGACGATGGCGACGATGGCGACGAAGAGGAGGAAGAGGAGGACGAGGGCGAGCCGACGATGCGGACCGGCGCGGGGGTGACGATCTCCGACGCCCCGCACAAGCCCGCCGCTCCGGCAGCCAAGCAAAAGAGCCTGTTCGACTCGCCTTGGACCTACCTGCTGTTCATCCCCGCGCTGCTGGTCGTGTGGTTGGTGATGTCGCAGAGCCGGCAGAACGCCGAGAAGGCCGAGGTCGCGCCGCTCGCGAGCACGGTCAGTGAGCACCCGCTGACCGACGCGGACATGCCGGCGTTGGCTAGCGCGATCGCGGCCGCGTGGGCCGATCGAAGCGTCGATCGCAGCGGCCTGCCTGCGCGCCTCGCCGAGCCGGGCCAGGCCGTGTACGTGGTGTTCCGAGCCGGCGGCGAGCAGCTCGAGAGCTTGTGGGTCTACCCCGAGCAGCTGCCCGAGGCCGGGACGATGTGGGACGTGGTGACCGAGGCGCTCAAGACCGGCAAGGCCCGGCTCGGCAGCCGCGCGGACACGGTCACCCGGATCGAGATGAACCTGACCCACACCTATCGCTCGCTCGACGGCAAAAAGCAGATCAAGCAGATCGTCGACGAGGACGTCCAGAAGGTGCCCAAGCACCACGGCGTCCGCGGCATGCGGATCAAGCACGGCGAGCGCAGCAAGCAGTGGGCGCCGACCTGGCAGATCGCGGTCAACAAGACCAACAGCGAGCTGGTTGCGGACACTCGCAAGCAGTGGAAGCTGAGCGAGCAGGAGTTCGCGCAGGCCGAGTTCTCCAGCTTCGAGGCCGACCAGGTGCTCGTGCGCCTCGATCGCGAGCCGGTCGACGCGGTGCTGATGTTCCGCGGCAACCGCATCGTCGACGTCGACGAGGTCACGCAGGCCAGCACCGAGGTGCTCGCCCAGGGCATGAAGAGCTGGCTGGTCAACAACCTCCACCCCGACGGCCGGCTGACCTACATGTTCTGGCCGAGCAAGAACGAGGAGGACCGCGGCAACAACCAGATCCGCCAGTGGATGGCCACCAACGCGATGATCCGGTGGGCCCACGATCGCAACGATCCCGCGCTCTTCGATCGCGTCGAGCAGAACATCGACCACAACGTCGCGAAGTTCTACGAGCAGGAGGGTGAGCTCGGGCTGATCGTCGAGGGCAAGACCAAGGTCAAGCTCGGCGCGGTCGCGCTGGCCGGGATGGCCATGTACACGCACCCCAAGCGCGAGAAGTGGGCCACGCAGATCGCTGGCCTGCGCAAGATGGTCGACCACCTCTGGCACGAGGACGGGTCGTTCTCGAGCTTCTATCGCGGCGGCGACAAGGAGTACTGGAACTTCTATCCCGGCGAGGCGCTGCTGTTCTGGGCGACGATCTACGCACAGGAGAAGGACCCCGAGATCCTGCGCAAGTACAAGCAGTCGTTCGCGTTCTTCCGCGACTGGCACCGCGAGCACCGCAACCCCGCGTTCGTGCCCTGGCACCTGCAGGCCAACTACACGCTGTGGTCGGCGCTCGGTGACGACGAGGCCGAGTTCAAGCAGGAGCTGGTCGACTTCAGCTTCGAGATCGCCGACTGGCTGGTGACCGTGCAGGCGTGGGACGCCGAGCGGGGCGAGATCACCTATCCGGACGAGGCTGGGCGCTTCTATACGAGCGAGAAGAAGTTCGGTGTGCCGCATGCCTCGTCGACGGGCGTGTACATCGAGGGGTTGATCGACGCGTGGCAGTTCGCCCGCGATCTCGGCGACGCGGACCGGCGCGAGAAGTATCGGATCAGCCTGCTGCGAGGCATTCGCAGCATGATGCAGCTGCAATTCGTCGACGACGTCGACATGTTCTATGTCGAGGATCCCAAGTACGTGGTCGGCGGTATTCGGACGTCCGAATACCGCAACGAGATCCGCTGCGACAACGTCCAGCACCCGCTGATGGGGATCATCAAGGTGCTGCGGATGTTCGAGGCGAGCGAGTACGGCGGGGCTGGCTGAGCGCAGCTCGATCGATCGTGCTCGATGCGAGGCCCGGGTCAGTGGTGACTCGGGCCTCGCTGCGTTTGTGTCCATCGAAATCGCGCACACCCAATCGCACAGGCGCTCGCTTCGCTCGCGTGTCACCGGCTCCGCGCCATCGTCGCACGCTAACCATGCTCACTATTTTGACCCCGTAGCAGCACGAATTTCGCCCCCTCTAGCCAAGCACCCTGCACGGGAGTAGATCGAGATCGTGAGCAGCACCGCCTTCACCTTCGACACGGAAGACGTCAACTTCGCCCTCTTCGACCAGCTCCGGATTCACGAGCAGCTGGCCGCGTGCTCGGCCTATGCGGAGCACGATCTGGACGTCTACCAGGCGACGATCGAGGAGTCTTACCGGCTCGCCCGCGAGGTCCTGCATCCGATCAACCGCCGCGGTGATCAGCAGGGTTGCTCGCTCGATGCGGAGGGCAACGTGACCACGCCGGATGGCTACAAGGAGGCGTGGGAGGTGATGCGCGAGGGCGGATGGATCGCGCCGACGGCCGTGTCGGAGCTGGGCGGATCGGGGCTCCCGGCGGTGATGGGCGCGACGCTCAGCGAGGTGTTCTCGGGCGCGTGCATGGCGTTCGTGATGTACGCGGGGCTGTCCGGCGCGGCGGCCCGGGTGCTGCGCAGGTACGTCAGCGACGCGCGGGCGGCCAAGATCGCTCAGAAGCTGTTCGCCGGGCAGTGGGGCGGGACCATGTGCCTGACCGAGGCCGGCGCGGGCTCGTCGGTCGGTGACAACCGGACCAAGGCGACGCCGACCGAAGAGCAGGGCGTGTACCTGCTCGAAGGCGAGAAGATCTTCATCACCGGCGGCGACTCGAACATGGTCGAGAACATCTGCCACCTGGTGCTCGCGCGCACGCCCGGCTCGCCGGAGGGCACCAAGGGCCTGAGCCTGTTCCTGGTCCCCAAGTACTGGTTCGACCCCGACACGCTCGAGCTCGGCGAGCGAAACGGCGCCCACGTGCTCAAGCTCGAGCACAAGATGGGCATCAACGGCTCGGCGACCTGCGTGCTCGGCCTCGGCACCCGCGGCCCCTGCAAGGGCTGGATGATTGGTGAGGAGCGCGAGGGCATCAAGATGATGTTCGACATGATGAACGAGGCCGGCATCGGCGTCGGCGTGCAAGGGCTCGCGGCTGGCTCGGCGGCGTTCCAGTACGCGCGCCACTACGCGCACGAGCGCGTCCAGGGCAGCTCGCTCAAGCACATGCGCGATCCCGACGCCAAGCGGGTGCCGATCGTCCAGCACCCCGACGTCCGCCGGATGCTGATGCAGCAGAAGGTGCTGGTCGAGACCATGCGCGCGATGGCCTACCGGCTCGCGCTCGAGTTCGATCTCTCGGAGAACCACCCCGACGAGAACCTGCGCGCGCGCGCGCATCGGCGCACCGAGCTGCTCGTGCCGATCGTCAAGGCGATGTGCACCGATCTCGGCTTCGAGGTCGCGGTCACGGCCGTGCAGATCTACGGCGGCTACGGGTTCACGCAGGAGTTCCCGGTCGAGCAGCTGGTCCGCGACGCCAAGATCCAGTCGATCTACGAGGGCACCAACGGCAT
>CBFGLP010001474.1:0-3257 GCA_965649595.1 uncultured Myxococcales bacterium
GGTGTGGTTCCACGGCAGCCAGTCGCAGAGCTGTGGTGGCCGCCCAGCCGCGGCGTCCTGGCCGAGGAAGGGCCACAGCCGCGCGAGCGCGACTTGGTTCGAGCAGAGCATGCGCTGGGTGTTGGGCACGCCCTTGGGCTCGCCGGTCGAGCCGGACGTGAACAGGATCTTGGCGACGCTGGTGGGCTCGAGCTGGGCGAACGCTCGATCGACGGCTGGGCTCGCGCTCGTGCGGGCGAGCTGATCGAACGCGAGCGCGGGTGAGCCCTCGGCGGGGACCCGAGTGATGCGAGGGAGCTCGGCGAGGCCGGCGGCCGCGAGCGCAGCCGCGAACGGAGCCTCTTGCTCGACGAACACCACGCCCGGCTGCAGCTGCTCGACGATCGAGCGCAGCTGAGCGAAGTCGCGGGACATCAGCGAGTAGGCGACCGAGACCGGCGAGGCCGGGACGCCCACGTGCATGGCCGCGAGCGTGAGCAGGGCGTGGCGGATCGAGTTGCCCGAGAGCAGCAAGAGCGGCCGCTGCTCGCTGGCTCCGAGCTCGAGCAGGGCCTGACCGAGCGAGCGCACGCGGTCGAGCGCGTCGGCCCAGGTCAGCGTCGACCAGTGGTTGTCGTCGCTCGGATCGCGCTCGGCCAAGAATACGCGCTCCGGCGCCACGTGTGCGTGCTCGACCAGCCAGTCGCCGAGGCAGCGCGGGACCTCGCCGAGTGGGTGCTCGCTGTCGAGTAGGATCGTACCGTCGGCCCGTCGCTCGCAGCGGACCTTCGGCTCGGCCAGCGCTGGCAGGGACCAGCTCACCGCACAGCCTCGATCCCGACGGTCATCGAGTACTCGGCGCCATCGCTCCACTTGCCCTTGGCGTCGATCATCCAGCGGGCGCACTTACCCGCGCCGCGCTCGAGGCCCGGGAGCTCGGCGGGATCGATCCAGATCATCCAGCTCTCGCGCGCGCTCGAGTCACCGACCGAGTGCTTGCCGGCGGGCGTGATCGACTCGGCCGGGACCTTGGCCGAGTGGCCCTCGCAGTCGCGCACGGTCGCCTCGAGGCTGTCGAACGCGGCCGCGGCCGTGAACGCGAGCGCGGCCTTGGGCTGGAGCGAGACGCTGGCGATGTCGGTCGTGCCTTCGCGGGTGCCCGAGCGCGAGATGACCATGTCCTTCTCGCTGCAGCCGGCGTTCTCGCAGTACCACGCGCCGCGGTACGAGAGCTCTTGTCCACGCAGGTTCTGGCGCATCGCGGCGCAACCGAGCAGGGCACCAGCCAGCACGACGAGGCCGAGCGAAAAGGACGCGAACGAGGAGCGCGGCGAACTGGGCATGCGGCGAGCTTACACGCGCTTTCGCCCATCCGGGGATGGGCTCGGCTGCCAACTCTCGTACTCTCGGGGCCCTATGAACAAGCCACACCGAGCGCCCGCCCTGGCGCTGGCCTTGCTCGGCGCGAGCGCCTGCTCGGATCGGGCGGTCGAGCGCACGCAGGAGGTCTCCGAGGACGTGCGGCGCGAGATCGAGGTCGAGGCCAAGCGAGGCGCCGAGCAGGCCCGCGAGCAGCTCGAGCAGGTCGACGCGAAGGTCGGCGAGCAGATCGACGCGGCCCGCGAGCACCTCGACGTGGTCAGCGAGCGGATCGGCGAGGCTGGCGATCGGCTACAGCAGGCCTCGCGCGAGAGCCTGCACGAGGCCAAGCAGGGCCTCGATCGCTGGCTCGGCGAGCAGCGTGAGCGGATCGACGACACGCTCGGCTACGAGCCGATCGAGGGCGCCGCCGAGGCGATCGAGTGCCGCGACGATCACTGCACGCTGACCGCCGCGTTCATCGATCGGCTGGCCGACTCGCCGCACGTGCTCGCCCGCGAGGCGATCGTCGTGCCGACCAAGGGCGTGTCGGACAAGGGCCTGCGCCTGAGCAAGGTCGAGCCCGGCAGCGTCCCGGCGCTGCTCGGCCTGCGCGACGGCGACATCCTCGTCTCGCTCAACGGCACCAACTTGGCCTCGCTCGAGGCTCCGCGCGCGCTCGAGCGGGCGCTCGCTGGCAAGGACGACGCCGAGCTGGTCTACGAGCGAGCCGGTGAGCGTCGAACGCTGAAGCTGTCTCGCGTAGGTCCTGGCTGAGCAGACCGGCCGCTCGGGCGGTACAAGCCGTAGAAGCGCGTTCGTCTGCACCCCGCGGTCCGGCCGCTCGCGCGAGCCGTGGCGCGAGCGCACCCTCGTGGACCAGCCGAGCGAGGTTTTGTGAGCGCGCCCGAGTTCGGCGGTGGGCCCTACGTGGGCACCCCTAGACTCGAAGCGATGTCTTACTCGCTGCCGATCCCCGTCGTCGACACGGCCATCTGCGGCCGTGTCTTCGTCGCGTATCAACCCGAGCGGAGCACGGTCGCCCGCGCGGAGCGAGAGACTCGAGCCTTCAAGCACTTCATTCGTCAGGTGCCCTCGGCCTCGGTGTTCGTGTGGGTCGGGCAGCCCTTCCCGCCGCCGAGCGAGGACACGCGGGCGATCTATCAGCAGACCTTCTCGGCGGCGAAGATCGACGCGGCCGCTTATGTCGTCGCCGATCTGCGCGGTCTGAGCCGATCGTTGGTCGGCAGCGTGGCGACGCAGATGTTCGCGGGCAGCCGCTCGGCCGTCGCGGTGCAGGTGTTCACCGATCCGCTCGAGGCGGCGATGTGGTTGGTCGACAAGAACAACTGCGGGGTGACGGCGATGGAGCTGTTGGCGACCTTGGAAGAGCTCGATCGCGCGTCGCCGGGTTGAAACGAACGAAGGGGAGCCCGGTTGGGCTCCCCTTCGCAGGATTGCAGCAGAGCGGACGCTCAGCGCTCGTTCATCGGCACGTACTCGCGCAGGTCCGAGCCGACGTAGATCTGCCGCGGACGGGCGATCTTCTGCTCCTTGTCCTGCAGCATCTCCTGCCACTGCGCGAGCCAGCCGGCCGCGCGCGGGATCGCGAAGAGCACAGGGAAGAACTCGACCGGGAAGCCCATCGCCTCGTAGATCAGGCCCGAGTAGAAGTCGACGTTCGGGTAGAGCTTGCGATCGACGAAGAAGGGATCGTCGAGGGCGATCCGCTCGAGCTCGGTCGCGATCTCGAGCAGCGGGTTCTTGCCGGTCACCTCGAACACCTCGTGGGCGAGCTGCTTGATGATCCGGGCGCGCGGGTCGTAGTTCTTGTACACGCGGTGGCCGAAGCCCATCAGGCGCCCGTCCCCGCGCTTGACGCCGGCCATGAAGCCGTCCACCTGCTCGACGCTCTGGAC
>CBFGLP010001475.1:0-5805 GCA_965649595.1 uncultured Myxococcales bacterium
TTCATCGAGCCGAGGTTGAACTTCGTATCCACATTATTGGCCACGTGGAAGCTCTTGCTCGCCTCCCCGCAGGCGTGCGTGAGCAGCACGGTGTCGCCCTTGGCCAGCAGCACGGTGCCGGAGAAGACATCGTCGGTGCACAGGCCGCGCAGCGTGTCGCTGACGGTCTGCACGAGCTGCGCTTCGCTGAGCGGCGAGTCATCGTCCGCCACCGGAGCGAGCGACATTTGCAGGTGGATACCGACGACTCGATGGGGAGCGGCCTCCTCGACCTGGACGATCAGCTCGATCCACCCTCGCGTGACTGCCGATTGCAGGTACCCGCGAAACTCGGCTTCACCTCCGTCCACATGCTTGAGCTGCAGCTGCGGAAAGTCCTGATGGATCCCGCCGAACATTTCGACGTGCTGCTCGATGGGGAACCTATCGCGCATCCCCGCGGCCAGGCCCTCGTTCACGAAGCTGCTAATTGCGCCCTCACTCCCGTCGTTGAAAGTCGCCACCAGTTGCTGCGCCCGGGCTCCCGCTGGCGTATCGGGGAACGCCAGGGTGGGCAACTCCTCGGGCGTGGCCGACTCTGCGGCCGCAACACCGGCGGTCCGAGTCGCAGTGGGCTTCGTCGGTCCGTCCGGGCCGACGCGCTCGAGCTTCCCCGAGCAGCCCGAGCCTTGCGCCCCGAGCAACGCGGCGAGCAGGCCGGCACGAAGAATGCGAGAGCGAGGTGGGAGCGAGCGAGTGCGGTTCATGAGGCCAGGTCCGCGCGAGCCCGCTTGGACACCCGGATCCGCCAGAAGGTGTCAAAAAGGCTAGCTAGGAGCCCTAGCTAGCCTTCGTCGAGTCACAGGCCCTTCGGCCCTCGCGGCCCGCGGCTCAGCCCCGAGTCCACTCGTCGAGGTACTTGGGCAGCATCGCCCGCCAGGTCGGCCAGTCGTGGTGCCAATCGGGCCCCCAGGGATCGACGCGGTTGGGCACGCCCTTGGCCCCGAGCACGTTGGCCATGCCCCAGCTCTCGCTCATGCTCTCGGCCCGCCCGGACCCCGCCGCGATCAGGATGAAGCGCTTGCGCAGCTCGTCGAGGTGCATACCGGCGAGCGTGGGCACGAAGTTGAGCGGCGAGGACACGAAGTACTCCTCGCTCGGGCCCTCGGCCTTGAAGAATCGCAGGATGTCGTAAGTCCCGCTCATCCCGAGCGCCCGATGGAAGATGTGTGGCCACCGGCAGGCGACCGCGACCGCATGAAACGCGCCGATCGACGCGCCGGTCGTCCAGATCGGGATGCTGTCACTGTTGCAGTCCCTGCGAATCGCCGGCACGACCTCGTGACGGACGTATTGATGAAACTGATTGAGCAGCCACATTCGGTGCGCAGGCGTGCCCTCCTGCACCATCATCGCGTGGCCGGCGACGCTGTCGCACGAGTAGATCTTGACCCGCCCGGCGGCCACCAGCGGCTCGAGCACGCGGATCAGCAAGAAACGCTCGATCTCCTCGGCGTCGCCGCCCGCGGTCGGGAACACCAGCACCGGCTGGCCAGTGGTGCCCCAGCGCACGAAGGTGGCTTCGCGCTTCATTCGCTCCGAATACCAACGGTACTTCTGAAAATCGGTCATTGTGCCTCCCGACGCCAAGCTTGGATTCGCTGCCAGAACAGTTCGGTGAAGGGCTCGATCTCGTGGGCCGGAAACAGCGCCGCGACCTTTTGCTTGATCGCGTCGCGGGCCTCGCCGGTGCCGAAGAACTCGTTGGCGACCGCGTCGAGGTGCCCGAGGTGCTCGGCGCAGAACTCCTCGAAGCGGGCGGTCTCGAGCCGCTCGTCGGCGATCGCCGCGTACGCGTCGAGCTTCTCCTCGTAGCTGCGATCGCTGGCCGCAATCTCGTAGTAGGGCGCCCAGTCGAGGTTCCGTCGCATCGGCCGCTTGGTCGCGGCACAATACACGCTCCAGCGAATGTAGGCCTTGACCAGCCAGGGGAAGTGGCGGTGGAGGCTGGTCACCTGCGAGTCGGGGCACGCGTTGGCGAAGTCCATCGGGTGCCAGACGCCGTTGCGACGCAGCGACTCGCAGCTGTTGAACTCCCAGCCGAAGAAGCTGTTGATGGTCAAGGTGATCTTGCGCAGGGTCGCGAGATCGGCGGCCGAGATCGAGGCGTCGTGGTGATCGCGGTAGCGATTGTGCAGCGGCGCGTCGGGGTCGTAGCTGACGTGATAGACCTGCGGGCCGAACCCGATGCTGCGCACGAAGCCGTCGTAGGGCATGATCCCGGCCTGCACGTGCATCACGTCGGCGCCGCTCTGCTCGTAGGCGTCGCGCAGCGCGGCCTCGTCGTCGACCTTGCGCACCGACCTCCAGCCGCCGCCGTCGTAGGGCTTGACGAACATCGGGTAGCCGAGCCGCGACCCGAGCTTGCCGATGTCGAACAGCTTGGCGTAGCGGCTGAGCGTGGGCTGGAGATCGGGGTTCTTGATCTCGTAGGCCTTGGGCGGGAACATCCACGTGTCCGGCACGGGCATGCCGAGGTGCATCATCGCGCAATAGGCGGTGTGCTTCTCCATCGACTGGACCGACCAGGGATTGTTGAACACGTAGAGGCCGTTCATGATCACGGCCTTTTTGATCCACTCGCGCGACGTGTGATACCAGTGCGTCAGTCGGTCGATGACGACGTCGTATTTGCACGGCTGGCGCAGATCGAAGGGCTCGATGCTGACCCGCTCGACCTCGAAGCGCAGCGTGTCGCCGCCGACGGGGATCCGCAGATCCAAGCGGCGCATGATCGCCTCGTAGCAGGCCGGCCAACACAGGTCGGCGCCGAGTGAAAGTCCGATGTTGCGAACGATGTCTGCCATGGTGTTCTCGGTCGAAGTAGTCGTCGTCACTCGTAGATCATCAGCAGCGGGCCGGGGAACAGCCACGACAGGCCCTCGCGCGAGCGGTCGCGCCAGTTCTCCCAATTGTGGCCGTCGCGGGACTCGACGAAGCGGACCTGCATGCCGGTCTCGTCGAGCAGCGGCACCAAGGAGCGATTCTCGTAGATCAGAGATTCGTACACACCGCAGCTCACGAACACGCGCTCGCTGACGGCCGTCGGCGCCTCACGAAACGCGTTCATGAACCGGACGACGGGGTTGAAGAGCGGCCCACGGTGGTTCTGGTGGCCGATGTCGGTGAACGCGAACGAGCCGGACTGCAGCAGCAAGCGGCCCCAAAAGCCGGGGTAGCGGACCGCGGTCGAGAGCGTCGCTACGCCACCAAAGCTCGCGCCCATCAGACAGCGACCGGCCGGCGTATTGACGATCGGCAGCCGACTGGCGATGTAGGGGGCGAGCTCCTCGGTCACGAAGCGGGCGTGCCGCTCGTCGTCGGCGTACTCGCGCAGGCGCTCGGGCGAATCGATGAACACCGCGATCAGCGGGGGGATCTCGAGCCGCTCGATCAGGTTGTCGAGCACGACCTTCATGCCCGCGTACTTGAGGTAGTCGGAGCCGTCGTGGACGACGAGCAGCGGGTAGCGACGAGTCGGGCGCATGCGCGCCGGCAGGTAGAGCTGACCGCCGCGGGGCTGGCCAAACGCCTCGCTCGGGATCGACAGCGGCTCGAGGGTCCCTTGACGGGCCTTCGGATCGAAGCGAGTCCAATCCGGGATCTCGTAGCCTTCGCCCTGCAGCACCGAGTTGGCGCCGAAGGGATCGCGGGCGAGGTGAGGGTTGAGCGGATCGCGGATCCACTCGTTGTGGCCGTTGCGTCGGACTTCGAACTTGTACTCGACGCGCGAGCGCGGCGGGATCTCGACCTCGAGGTGCCAGAGGTTGGTGCCCTCGATCCGCTGGAGCGGCTGCGAGGTCTCGAGCCCGAAGATGAAGTGACGTAGCCGGACCTCGTCGGCCTCACCACGCCACACGAAGGTCGCGCTCTTGCCCTCGACGACCGGGAAGCTGCGGTCCTTGATCCACGCGTTGAGCCGAGCGCGGAGCTCGTGCTTGGGCTCGTTGGCCGCCTCCGCGAGCAGCTGTCGCAGTGCAGTGGTCATCCGAGCCGCTCCTCGAGCACTACGCAGCTGCCATCCGGGAGCAGGCGCGTGACGCACGACGAGTCGATCACCTCTGCGTCACGAACGATCGCGTGGGTGCCCGCGGGGAACGCCAGGCAGGATGCCGGGTGGAAGCGGCGCGCGAGCAGGCTGACGCGCTCGGGATCGTCGAGGCGCAGGCGAGTCTCGGGGTGCGGCATCATGACGATGTTGGGGACCAGGCCGAGCCCTTCGTCGAGGATCTCGGACGCGCCGCGGCCCTGCGGCGGTGAGTCGTGGAAGAGCACGAGACGATCGCAGATGACCATCCCGCCGCCGGACCACGCGAACACGGTCTGGTTGTCGATCAGCTCGCGCAGCCCGAACAGGCGCATGCGGTTGAGCAAAGTCGCGACGTGACCACCGGCGATCGCTAGGCCCTGGCAGCGCGCGAGGATCTCGGCCAGCTGCTCGCGCTGCTCGATCACGGCCGGCCGCTCACTGGGCGTCATCGTGGCCTCGAACTCGGCGTGGACCCGTCGGCACTGCGCGAGGTGGTAGTCGTCGAGCGAGCGGATCGTGGCCACCGACGCGGCCTCCTCCTGCTCGAGCACCTCGGCCGGCGCCCAGCGCTGGCGGATGACATGGTTGGCGGCGAGCTCGTGCTCGAGCCGGATGCGATAGAAGTCCTGCTTGTGGTGCAGCGTCGCCTGCTTGGCGCGGTGGGCCTTGGCGAGCTCGGTGTCGCGGGCGAACACCTCGGCGGCGCGATGATAGAGGCGCAGGTTGAAGGTCTCGCACCCGAGGTGCGCCTCGAGGTGCTCGCGCAGATCATCGTCCTCGTGCTCGCGCTCGCGCCAGCCGGCCGTGATCGTGGCGATCGGGCCCTGGCACTCGAGCCTGCGCACGAGCGTGCCGAGGGTCTCGTCGAAGCGCTGCGCGCCGAGCAGCACGACGTCACGCGGACGCCTCGCTGCGGCGCCCGGAAGGAATGGCGATGCAACAGGCTCTGCCGATGTCACTCGAACCTCAGCCCGCGCGAACCTTGACCGTCTGACCGACGACTTCGAGCATGCGCCGCAGCTCGTCGTAGTCGGGGTGCTTCATGCGAAGCCACGCGTTGGCCATGAACCCGGCCTCGACCGGCTGCGTGGGCGTGCCCTCCGGCGGCAGGTGGGCGTCGATGATCCACTGCCCGAACGCACGCTCGATCTCGGCCACGCCCTCGTAGCCGAGGATCCGGCCGTCACGATCGGGGCGCAGAGCGATGATCCCGGCCGAGTAGCGGCGCGAGGGCGTCTGCTTGCGCGTGTGCCAGACGACCGCCTCGGCCCACTCGCGGTAGATGTCGACCTCGTTGGCGGCGCAGTAGAGATCCCAAGCGCCGACGCCGGGCGGACGACAGGCGATCTCGCTGAACTTGAGCCCCTTGGGCCCGAAGAACCACTCCATGTGCGTCGCGCTGGTGTCGATGCCGAGCGCGGCGATGACCTTGCGGCCGAGCTGCTTGATCTCATCGTAGCTCGACGCCGCGTCGATCCGGTTGGTGCAGATGAACACCGGGTTGATCCAGCGCGAGCGCATCGCCTCGAGCACGGTCGGGTAGTAGTGGCAGATGAACTCGTGGACCACCGTGCCGCCGATCGTGATCGTGTCCCAGAAGCCCTCGTGGCCCTCGATGAACTCCTCGACGGCGACGCTGCGGCCCTGCCCGACCCCGCTCTCGCTCAGCGCGTGGGCCAGCGTCGCCTCGTCATCGCAGCGGTAGGTCGCGGCCGCCCCGGCGGCGTCACGGGGCT
>CBFGLP010001476.1:0-4181 GCA_965649595.1 uncultured Myxococcales bacterium
CCGTGCGTGGCAGAGTGCACGACGCCTGCGGGGGTTAGAGACAGCCGCCGTGCGTGGCTGAGTGCACGACGCCTGCGGGGGGCTATCGAAGGATCCAGGCGAGCATGCCTTCGACGACGGCGTCGACGTCGAGGTCGCTCGAGTCGATCAGGATCGCGTCCTCGGCCTGGGCCAAGGGGGCCGCCTCGCGTGAGCTGTCCCGTTGGTCGCGCACCGCGAGCTCGCGCTCGACCTCGGCGGCGGACACGGCGGCGGCTCCCTTGGCGAGCAGCTCGAGGTGGCGTCGCTGCGCTCGCGCGCTCGCGTCCGCCGTGAGGAAGAACTTGTGGGGCGCCTCCGGGAACACGACCGTCCCCATGTCCCGCCCTTCTGCCACGCAGCCGCCGCGCTCGACCGCGACCGCGGCAATAACGCGCTGAAGCTCGAGCAGCCCGCCACGGACCGCGGGGTGACGCGAGACCTGCGATGCCCCCTCCGAGATGTGCGAGGTCCGAATCGCCTCGGTCACGTCTTCGCCCGCCACTCGCACGCGCTGCGCCGGACCTCCGCCTCGCTCGGCGATCGGCACGGGTACGAACTCGATCTCGAGCCCACGCGCGAGCTCGGCCAGGCCGGCCTCGTCGTTCCAGTCCACGCCGCGCTGCTCCGCGAGCCACGCGAGGCTGCGATAGATCGCACCGGTGTCGAGCAAGGCTGCGCCGAGCCGATCAGCGAGGTGCCGAGCCACGGTGCTCTTGCCGGCCCCCGCGGGACCATCGATCACGATCAGCCGACCGGCCATCGGGGCGAGAATACCTAGCGAGCGAAGCATTCCAAGCCCGGACGCAAAGCTCTCGGGTCTCGCCCACATCAAGGTGCTTGCTCCCGGCCGCGCCCCTCGTGCACGCTCGGGCCGATGGCTTCCTGGCGATCTCGCCTCGCCCTGATGCTCGCGCTGCTCGGCTGCGGAGCATGCGTGACCGTACAGCCGCACGAGCGCGGCGAGCTGGCCAAGCCGGAGATGAACCCATCTTCCGATGCGCTGGAGGAGGTCTTTCACAGCCACATCGAGTCGGCCCGCGAGGCTGGCTTCGGTGGTCATGGGGCGCAGGGAGGCGGCTGCGGCTGCGGCTAGCAGGCGCCGTCGAGCAAAGCCCCATGCCCGTGACTCGCTCCTCGTGGTCGCTCCGTGCACGAGCTTGGTCCAGCGCGCTGGCCCTGCTCGCGCTGGCTGTCCTGCTCGTCTCGATCGTCATGGTCCCGCGCCCGAGCAGCGCCGAGGACCGCGTGACCGTGCGCGGCAACTACTACCGCGAGACCTCGACGCGGGTGCTCCAGCCGATGATCCACTTCCGCAAGGAGCTGCCCGACGAGCGCTTCGCGGTCGAGGCCGAGTACCTGCTCGACGTGATCTCTTCGGCCTCGATCGGCGCCGGCGCGCTGATCCTCGGCGGCGATCGGGTGTTCACCGAGATGCGTCACGAGACCACGCTCGGGGTCAACTCCAAGGTCGGGGACTGGGGCAGCTCGGGCTTCTACCGCTACTCGACCGAGACCGACTACACCTCGCACATGTTCGGAGCCTCGCTCTCGCGCGAGCTGCTGCAGAAGACCATCACGCTCTCGCTGAGCTACTCGGGCAACCTCAGCCGGGTGTTTCGGATCACCAACAACATCGGCGCGCGCTCGCCCTGGATGTCGAGCCGCGACACCAACCAGCTGCAGGTCCACTATCTCGCGCTCGGCTACAGCCACGTGCTGCACAAGACCCTGGTCGGCGGGCTCTCGCTCGAGGGCATCTACGCCGAGGGCCCGCAGGACAACCCTTATCGACGTGCGCGTAACGGCTCGCCCGAGATCCACCCGTGGATCCGCCGCCGCGTCGCTCCGACGATCTGGGCGCTGTGGTCGGTCCCGCAGGCCAAGATGGTCGTCGAGCCGCGCTATCGCTTCTACGCCGACGACTGGGGCCTGCGCGCGCACGCGGCCGATCTTCGCCTGCACTTCCGCCCGATCCGCGACCTCCACCTGCGCCTGCGCTACCGGTTCTACTCGCAGAACCAAGCCTACTTCTGGCGCGACGACGGCGTGTGGGAGGACGATTACCCGTACCGCAGCGACGACCCCAAGATGGACGACTTTCGCTCGCACACCGCGGGCATCGAGCTGACCTGGGAGCTCGATCGGCTGGCCAAGATCGACGGGCTGCGCTGGCTCGAGGGGGCGTGGATCCAAGCCAACTTCAACCAAGTGTTCGTTCGCTGCGATGACCTCTCCGCGACCTGCCAAGATCAGGACATGGGCTATGCGGTGGTTCGAACGACCCGCTACGGCGACAACCGACTCGGCAGCCTCGCGTTCTCGATCGCGTTCTGAGCGGGGCGTCGCGCTCGGCCTCGGCGCATGCGCGTGCGCGTGCCTGCTCGCGTGCGGCGATCCGACCGAGCTGCGCGGCGAGCCGATCGCCAAGCTCGGTGACGAGCTGCTGATGCGCGAGGTCGTCGAGGATCTCGCCGCGCGCGAGGGGATCGACGAGGCGAGCGCCCGCGAGCGCGCGCTCGATACCCTGCGGCTGGTCGCAGCCCGCCGCGCCGAGCTGGCCGAGCACCCCGAGCCGCCCGAGCACCCCGACGGCCTCGCCCCTGCTCGCCGCCGCCAGCTCGAGCGCGCGGCGTTGGTGCGGCTGTGGCTGAGCGATGTGTTCGAGCCCGCGCACGAGGCCGACGACATCCCCGCCCGCGTGATCGAGGCCAACATGACCGATCCGCGCGTGTCCCAGCGCTTCTTTCACCCGCAGGTCTGGGTCGTCTGTCAGGCGCTGGTCGTGCCCGCAGCGAAAGAAGGCGGTCGACACGTGCTGCCGCCGAGCGAAGGCGAGCCGGCCGAGCGTTGGCGCAGCGGCGCCGAGCAGGCGTTCGCCCCCTTCGTCGCGCGGGCGAAGCGGCTCGAGGACGAGCTGCTCGCGGCCGGCGACTGCTCGCTGCTAGGCAGGCTCGTGCAATCGAGCGAGCAGGCGCTGGCGCTCGACGGTCCGAGTCACCGCTCCGCTGGCGAGGACGCTCCCCCCGAGCTGCCCGAGTCAGGCCCGTCCGGGCCCGAGTTGCCCGAATCGGACCGCATGACGCTTCGCTTCGAGCAGTTCGGCTTCGCCCCCGACGTCGAGGGCACGCTCGACCCCACGTGGGTCGAACGAGTCCGCGCGCTCGGGGGCACCGGCCTGGTCGGGCCCTTCGCCACTCGCTTCGGGATCCACCTCGTGCTCGTCGTGAAGATCGAGCCGGCATCGCTCGCGGACGGCTCGCACCCGCCGGACGAGCTAGCGCGCCGACGCGAGGCGTTCTTGCGCGAGCAGATCCGCGACCAGTGGCGGGCCGAGCAGCTCGCGCTAGAGGTCCAGCGGATCCGCGACGATCGGGTCGTGCGAGTCGCGGGCGCCGACTGAGCGGCGTCGATTCGAGCCTCGAAAGGTGAGACGCTCGGGGAGCACATGGATCGCCACCCCTCGGGCAGCCCTCGAATGCCGCGCCGCGAGGGGTCGGGTCTTCAGCGGGGCGTCAGCGAGTTTGGCCAGCTGCTCGGGGAGGTTGTCTCGCGCACGCCCGGCGCTCGCGGGGCAGTGCTCTCGGACGGCATCGACGACACGATCGACACCGCTCACCGAGCAGTCGACATCTCCGCGCTCGACGTCTGCATCGCCGGCGCGCAGGTCGGACAGGCGATGGTCCGGCTGACCCGCGACGCGCAAGTGTTCGGCTTCGGCCGACCGCAAGTCGTGATCGAGACAGAGCGAGGGATCGTCATCAGCCAGCTGGTGGTGCACGAGTATCTACTCACGCTCGTGCTGCACAGGCAGGCCAATCTCGCGCGCGCGATGCGGGAGTTCGAGCGTGCTTCGACACGGATCCGGGAGCTCCTCGATTGAGTGCGGGCGGCCCTCTGCGGTTGAATTCGAAAGTCTCGAACTCGTGCTCACAACCGGACCGCAGGGCGCAATTGCGTGAGGTTGTAATGGCTTGACGGCCACAGGCGCACGGGTAGACTGCCGCATCAGCCTGTCGATCAGGCCCTTCAAAGCGATCAGGTCCGAGTCAGGGAGAACACGATGGCCACCCACATCACCGAAGAGTCCACAAACTGTGGCGCTTGCGAGCCCGAGTGCCACAACGCGGCTATCTCCGAGGGCGAAGAGATCTACGTGATCG
>CBFGLP010001477.1:0-3488 GCA_965649595.1 uncultured Myxococcales bacterium
CGGGGCTGCGTGCCCAAGAAGTTGCTCGTCTACGCCGCGACCTATGGCGAGCACTTCCAGGACGCCGCTGGATTCGGCTGGGACGTCGGCGCGCCGCAGCTCGACTGGGGCAAGCTGATCGCCCGCAAGAACGCCGAGCTCGACCGGCTCGAGCAGATCTATCGTCGCCTGCTGCGGGATCAAAAGGTCGAGCTGATCGAGGGCCGCGGCCGATTGATCGACGCGCACACCGTCGAGGTAGAGGGTCGGCGCTACACCTCCAAGTACATCCTGATCGCGACCGGCGGTCAGCCGGAGCTGCCCGGCGATCTTCCGGGTATCGAGCACGCGATCACCTCCAACGAGGCGCTCGATCTGCCCGCGCTGCCTCGCCGCGTGGCGATCGTCGGCGGTGGCTACATCGGGGTCGAGTTCGCCGGAGTCTTCAACGCGGTCGGCTCGCAGGTGACCATGCTGCTGCGCGGCGACAACGTGCTGCGCGGCTTCGATGCCGAGGTCCGCGAGCGGCTCGCCGAAGAGATGCGAGCCCGCGGCGTCGAGATCCGCACCGAAGCCCGCGTGCGCAGCATCGAGAAGCTGGCCGACGGCAGCCTCAGCTTGCTGCTCGCCGACGATCAGATGCTCGAGACCGACGCGGTGCTCTACGCGACCGGGCGCGTGCCCAACACCCACGGCCTCGGGCTCGAGCAGGTCGGGATCAAGCTGCGCCGCGACGGCGGCATCGAGGTCGACGAGCGCAACCGGACCTCGGTGCCCAACATCTATGCGATCGGCGACGTCACGCACCGGATCAACCTGACCCCGGTAGCGATCGCCGAGGGCCGGGCCATGGCCGAGACGCTCTTTCACCGCAACACGCTGATCCTCGCGCGAGACAACATCGCGACCGCCGTGTTTTCTCGCCCGCCGGTCGCCTGCGTCGGCTTGAGCGAAGCGCAGGCGCGCGAGCTTCATGAGGCCGTCGACGTCTACTGCGCCCGCTTTCGACCGATGAAGGCCACGCTATCGGGCCGCGACGAGCGAACCATGGTCAAGCTCGTCGTCGACCGTCCGACCGGCCGAGTGCTCGGCGCTCACATGGTCGGCGAGGACGCCCCCGAGATCATCCAGGGGCTGGCGATCGCCATCAAGTGCGGCGCGACCAAGCGCGACTTCGACTCGACGATCGGCATTCACCCGACCGCGGCCGAAGAGTTCGTGACGATGCGCTTTCCAGTCCCCTCGGAGTGACCGGCTCCGAGTCCCGCATACACCGGGCTGCATGTACTGATGCGATGATCACCAGACGGTCGTCGCATTCGACCGCGACATTCATGTCAGGGGCAGCGAAGACCCAGCGGCGAAACCCCTACAAACAGCGAGATTCTCGCCAGCTCGCAGGAACGCGAGAATTCCGGCATCTGTGCGGATTCGCTCGATCTCTGCGGCCCTGAATAGATGCACTGCGCTGAGCTCGTCGAGCGTGGCTCGAAAGCTGGCAAGCGTCGCCGAGTGATTGCAGACTAGCCCTGCCGCGCCCGCTAGCGCGGCCACTACCTGAACCCCCCTCGAGAGCCTGCCATGCATACCAAGTCGTCTGTCCCTGTCATCAGCACGCTAGTGCCCGCTCTGGCCCTGCTCGCAACCACCGGCTGCAACCCGGACGACAACGCCGGGGACGAGATCGGCGACACGGCGATGACCCTCGGCGAGAGCACCACCGAGGACGAAGAAGAGAGCGAGAGCGAGACCAGCGACTCCGGGACCACCGAAGAGTCGACCGAGACCACGGACGAGAGCACCGAAGAGTCGACCGAGTCGACCGACACGACCGACGAGAGCACGGACACGACGACGGAGACGACCGACGAGGGCACCTTCTGCGAGCCAGGCGAGTCGCAGTGCCAAGCCGGAGGTCTGGCGACCTGCCTCGAGGACGGCAGCGCGTTCGCCCCGCCGGTCGCCTGCGGTGATAGCCAGCAGTGCGTCGTCGACGACTGCGTCGAGCTCTGCGAGCTAATCCAGGTCCAAGTGAGCTCGGTTGGCTGCTCGTTCTTCGCCCACAAGATGGACAACTTCACCGACCCGAACAACCCGGTGCCCGAGGATCCGGACTCGTTCGTGGTCGGCAACGTGTCCGAGGACAAGCAGGCGATCGTCCAGCTCTACTTCATGCCCAACGGCACCAACGTCGAGCAGCCGCAGGGCAACGCGGTGATCATCCCGCCCGGCGGCACGCAGAGCTTCGAGATGACCAACAGCCCGATCGAGAGCGTGTCGCTGCTGCGCAAGGGCGGCACCTATCGGGTCGAGAGCAACATCCCGGTCGTCGCCTACCTGCACTCGCCGCTCGAGAAGATCCAGACCAACGACGCCTCGATGTTGCTCCCCGAGCACGCGCTGCGGATGAACCACGTCGTCGCGTCCTACTACCCCTGGCTGACCAACTACTACCCCAGCTACTTCAACGTGATCGCGGTCGAGGACCAGACGATCGTCAGCTGGACGCCCCCGGTGACCACCAACGCGGGCGTCGGCGTGCCGCTGGTCCTGCCCAACGGCACCGGCCAGGTCGTGATGAACCGCGGCGACACCTTGCAGGTGGTCGCCAGCAACCACGTCGACGTCTCGGGCACCTACGTGACCGCCGATAAGCCGATCGCGGTCATCTCCGGCAACGAGGTCGTCAACGTGCCGGCCGGGGTCAAGTTCGCCGACCACATCGAGGAGCAGATGATTCCGCTCGACTACTGGGGCTCCGAGTACGTCGGCCCCAAGGCCCCGCCGCGCGGCGCCGAGAAGTTCCACTGGCGGATCTACGGTGGCGCCGACAACGTCACGGTCAACACGAGCCCGGCCCAGCAGGGCTTCCCCCGCACCCTCGATCGTGGCGAGTGGCACTACTTCAACACCACCGTGAACCTGGTGTTCACGGGCAACGGCCCGTTCATGCCGGTCCAGTACCTCGAGGGCAAGAACGAGAACGGCGCTGGCGCGACCACCGGTGACCCCTCGATGTACCAGATGGTCCCGACCGAGCAGTTCCTCGACGCTTACGCGTTCACTACCGGCATTGGCTACACCACCAACTACGTGCAGGTGATCCGCCAGCTCGGTGGCCCCGACGTCACCGTCGACGGCGTGACCGTGACCGGCTATGTCGGCATCGGCAACTACGAGGTCGCCAACTGGGTGATCACCGAAGGCACGCACTTCGCCACTTCGGACGCGCCCTTCGGCATCATCAACATCGGCTACGCGAGCGCGACCTCGTACGCCTACCCGGGCGGAATGCAGCTAGCCGAAATCAATCCGCAATAGGGGGCTTGTTTAGCCTTCGCAGGCCTTGCTGACGGACTCCGAGTTCGCAAGTGCACGTCGTCACGCAGACGAGCCAAGCCCCCCGCTGGGGGGCCACACGAGCCGTTGCGAACCCGAAACCAGCCCACCGAGGTCGCAGCGCGACCTCGCGGCCGCGTAGCGGCCGTGCGTGGCTGAGTGCACGACGC
>CBFGLP010001478.1:0-9666 GCA_965649595.1 uncultured Myxococcales bacterium
TGATCGCCGGCTTCGACATCGCCCGCTACCTCAACATCCCGCACATCCCTGGGGTCGGCGAGCTGGCGATCTTCTGCGGGGCGATGGCCGGCGCGGGCGTCGGATTCCTCTGGTACAACACCTACCCTGCCAGCGTGTTCATGGGCGACGTCGGCTCACTCCCGCTCGGCGCGGGGCTCGGCTTCCTGGCCGTCGCGTCGAAGAACGAGTTCACCCTGCTGCTCGTCGGCGGCATCTTCGTGCTCGAGACGGTCTCGGTGATCGTTCAGGTCGCTAGCTTCAAGTTGACCGGCAAACGCGTGTTCAAGATGGCGCCGATCCACCACCACTTCGAGCTCAAGGGTTGGGCCGAGCCGAAGGTGATCGTACGCTTCTGGATCATCAGCTTCGCCCTGGCCCTGGTCGCCCTCGCTACCCTCAAGCTCCGGTGAGCGCTTCTCCCGAATCCCGTCCTCGTCCCTTCGATCCTGCCCTCGCCGCGCTCGCCCGCTTCCGCAGGGCGCTGGTCGTCGGTGCCGGCCAGAGCGGCGTCGCGGCGGCCGAGCTCTTGGTCGCCGCCGGCGTGTTCGTGCGGCTCTACGACCAGCGAGCCGAGGTCGCCGGCTTGCCCGCGCGCCTGCTCGACCCCGAGCGAGTCCAGCCGCTCTTCGGGCAGCCGATGGCGCCGGACTCGGTGTTCGGGGACCTCGACCTGATCGTGCTCAGCCCCGGCGTGCCGCCCAAGCCCTGGTTGGAGCGGCGGCAGCGGCTCGTGCCCGAGGCCGAGGTTCACGGAGAGCTGAGCCTCGCGCTGTGGGCCATCGCGCACGGCTGGGGCCGCGGCAGGTCGCCCGAGGAGCTGCCCAAGACGGTCCTGATCACCGGGACCAACGGCAAGAGCACGGTCACCGCCTTGACCGGCGCCCTGCTCGAGGCCGGCGGCCTCGATCCTTTCGTCGGGGGCAACCTGGGCATCCCGCTCTGCCAGCTGGTGCTCGACGTCGCCGAGGGTCGGCGAGAGAGCGTTGGCTCGTTGGTGCTCGAGTGCTCGAGCTACCAGCTCGAGACCATCCGCCCGGCCCCCGACTCGCCCGCGACCTTGGTCGCGATGATCCTCAACCTGACCCCCGACCACCTCGACCGCTACGCGTCGATGGAGGACTACGGGCGGGCCAAGGCGGCCGTGTTCTCCGGCCTCGACGCGCGCGGGCTCGCGTTGCTCTCGGCCCGCGACTCGTACACGCCGATACTGGCCCAGCACGTGCCCGCGATCGTGCAGCTGCAGCTGGTCGACGGCGATGAGCCGCCGCGGCTGGTTGGCGAGGGCGATCAAGTCCAGCTCGAGCTGGTCGGTGGCGAGCTCTACCCCCGCTCGCTCGTGCCCTTGGCTGGTCGGCACAACCTGGTCAACACCCTGTTCGCGCTCGCGGCCGCCCGGCACCTCGACGTCCCGCGCGAGGCCTGCGAGCGAGCGCTGCGAGAGTTCAAGGCGCTGCCGCACCGCATGAACCCGCTCGGCGAGCGCAATGGGATTGCGTTCTACGACGACTCGAAGGCGACCAACGTCGCCTCGGTGCTCGCCGGCCTCGATGGGTTCGAGCGGCCCTTCGTGCTGATCTGCGGCGGCCGGGCCAAGGGCGACGACCTCACGCCGCTGCGCGAGCTGCTGCGTCGGCAAGGGCGTGGCTTGGTTGCGATCGGCGAGAGCGCGCAGAAGTTCTTGAGCATGGCCGAGGGCGTGGTCCCGACGGTGTGGGCCGAGGACATGCACGACGCCGTGCGCGAGGCGGTCGCGATGGCGCGGCCTGGTGACGCGGTCGTGCTCTCGCCCGCGTGCGCGAGCTGGGACATGTACCGCAGCTTCGTGCACCGCGGGCAGGTGTTCGCCGAGGCGGTCGCGGCGTTGGACGACTAACCGGGCCTTCTACAAGGGGATCTCGGTCCGCCCCCGCACATCGATGGCCGCCCGGATCGCCTCGATCCGGGCGACCACTTCCCAGATCGTCATGGTGTCCGCCAGCGACCGCAGGAACAAGTGATCGTCCGCGACCGCGGCAGCGTCGAAGAACCAGTACATGTTCAACAAGGGCGAGAGCCACACGTGAGGCCCTCGCTCACCGAACGCACCTCGGCAGGCAGCCGACACGAGCGCGTGGACGTGGCTGCGCTTGAGGTCGGCTTGGTTCTCGAACACGTGCGCGACCGCGTCGAGGTAGAGATCCCCCGCCGCCGTCTTGGGTAGCAGCGACGCCGCGCCGAGGAACGCTCCCTTGCCGGTCAGGGCAGCCACGCGCTCGAGCACGTCGGCGTGGCAGATGCCATCGCGCAGCTCGGCGCCGAGCCCCACGCAGGCGAGCAGCTTGGTCGGGACCTCGTCCAAGCTCGCGACCGCGGCGACCGAGGTGAGGTCCTCGCTCGGGGTGCCGAGCGAGCGCTCGTCGCCACGCAGGAGCGCGTCGATGCCTCCGTCGATCAACACGATCGCGTCGATCTCGAGCTGCTGGACCAAGCGTCGGTAGGCCGCCGCGAGCGGGACCACGCCGGTCTTCTCGAAGCAGTGCACGCGGTGGCCGGGCCCGAGGCGGCGGTCGAGGAAGTCGGCTAGCCAAGCCTCCGGGCAGTACTTCAGCTTGCTCGCCGCGCCAGCGTCAACTTCGTGCAAGTTCGGCTGCTCGGGGTCTCGCCGAGCACCGTCCAGGCCATCGAGGTACGTGAACGAGAGGCTCGCGAGGTGCACGTCGATCCCACGCTCGCGCAGCTCGTGGATCAGCGGGACAGCACCCATGACGTCGTAGCCGCCGCCGCAACCAGCCAGCAGAACCCGCTCGCTACCAGCCAATGCAGCGGAGATCGGTTGAGCCAACATCGCTACGAGTCTACTACGCTGGCGACCCGACAGCGCCCGCCTCTCGCGCTCGGCCGCGGCCGTGGCAATGCGCGATGCCTCGCTCTAAGCTGCCGCGACCGGCATGGCCCGCGACCGCATCCACATCCACGAGCTGCGCGTCGACTGCATCATCGGCGTCTACTCGCACGAGCGCCACCATCCGCAGCCGCTGATGCTCGACCTCGAGCTGAGCCTCGACACCAGCGACGCGGCCTACTCGGGCAAGATCGCCGCGACCTGTGACTACGTGCGCGTCGCCAACGAGCTCGAGAGCCTGCTCGCGTTTCGCCGCTACAAGCTGCTCGAGATGGCCGCCGAGGAGCTCGCCGTGATGCTGCTCGGCATTCACCCCCAGCTCTCGGATCTCCGCCTGCGCCTGACCAAGCCGCGCGCGCTCGAGGGCCGGGCCCGAGCCGCCAGCATCGAGGTGCAGCGATCCCGCGCGGACGTGCTGCCCATGCGCGAGCGCAACGAGTGGGGCGAGGTCGAGATCCTCTATCAGAGCCGCGAGGCCGGCCTCTATCTCTTGCACATCGATAGCGGGCGCGAGATCCCGGCCCACTATCACGAGAAGATGAGCGAGCTCGAGTGGCTGGTCGCTGGTGACATTCAGCGCGACGGCAAATTATTGCAGGGCTATGCCCCGCGCGCGTGGCCCAAGGGGCGCGTGCATCGTTATGTAAACGTCGGCGAGCGGCGAGCGACCTTGTTTTGTTGCGACATGCCGCCCTTCGTGCGCGATGACGAGATCGTGGTGGAGGAACGACAATGAGCGGACGCGTGCTGGTCACGGGGGTCAGCCGAGGGATCGGGCGTGCGGTCGCGCGGCACTTGGTCGCGACCGGGGCCCGGGTGCTCGGCGTGCATCGCAATCACACCCTCGACGCGACCGCGCTGGCGGAGCAGCTCGGCGAGGGGCTGCTCCGCGTCGTGGTCGATCTCTCGACGCCTTATGGCATTGCGCGAATCGTCGAATCGATCGTGAAGTCTGGCTTGCCGCTGTCCGGGGCCGTGTTCAACGCCGGGATCTCGATTCGTGCCGAGTTTGGTGCAATCGAGGTCGGCGGTCGTGATCCGATCGATGCAATCATCGAGCAGGATCTCGTCTCGCCGCTGCGCCTGCTCCGGGCGTTGCTCGCCGAAAAGGCGGTCGAGCCCGGCGCCAGCCTGGTGTTCGTGTCCTCGAATCTGGCCAGGCGGGGGCTGAGCGGAAAGGTCGTATATTCCGCGGCAAAGGCCGGCATCGAAGGGGCCGTTCGCGGGCTTGCGCGGGAGCTGGGCCCGCGCGGGATTCGAGTGAACGCGGTCGCCCCCGGGCTGCTGCGCACAGACATGACCGCGGATTTCGGAGACGCAGGTTATGCCGCGTACGCCAATGAGGTCCCGCTCGGGCGCGTGGGTGAGCCGCAAGATGTCGCTTCGGTGATCGCGTTCTTGCTCGGCCCCGGTTCGGGCTACGTGACCGGCCAGGTGCTCGACGTCGACGGCGGCTGGGGCTGCTGAATGATCATTCAACGACGCCGCCCGCTGGGAGGTGGCGGCGTCGCGCGAATCGGATCCTCGGGCCAATCGTGGCGCGGGTACCTGCGCATCAGCTGCTTGCGAATCTCCGGATAGTGCGACTTCCAAAACCCGGAGAGATCGCTCGTCACCGCAACATCGTGCTTGTTGGGCGCTTGCAAGTGCAAGACGACCGGCACCCGGCCATCGAAGAGCTTGGGTCCCTCGACCATCCCGAAGAAGTCTTGCAGGCGCGACGCGACCCAAGGCGGACGATCGCTCTCGTAGTGGATCTCGAGCCGTCGACCGCCCGGCAAGGTCATGTGCTCGGGCGCGAGGCGCTCGAGCGAGCGGCCTGCCAGGAGGGGATGTGCAGCCAACCAGCCGCGGACGCTGCCGAGCAGATCGGCCTGCGCCAGCTCGGCGAAGCTGCTGCGGCCCTCGCAGAGCGTACGCAGCTGCTGCTCGAGCGCGGCGTCGTCGAGCTTGGGGAGCTCCTCCGGGTTCGCTGCACTGGGCCCGGCCAGCCGTCCCGCGAGCGCGGCCACGCGTAGGCGGAGCCGCTCGAGCGCGCCCTCGGGGGCGAAGCGTGCAGGTCCAGCCTTGCGGGCGGCCTCGAAGAGCAGCTCGGCTGCACGCTCGGACGGGAGCTTGGCCATCGGGGACGACTCGATCGCGAGCTTGCCATAGCGAAGCGACGAGACCCCGACGACGCGCTCGAGCTGCGGATCGAAGCGGAGCTCGGTCTCGTCGGTGATCGCCTCGGGGAACAGATCGAGCAACCAATCGGGCTCGATCGCGCACGCGCTGCGAACCAGCGCGCGCCGGCGCGTGCCCTCGCGCCGCTCCTCGCTGCGCAAGGCGATCGCCCACTCGGCCTGCCGTACGCCGCTCTCGGGGCCGAGCTCCGCGGACCCACCGAACGCGAACACGAGCACGTGGCGATCGCCCTCGCGCCGGATCTTTGCCACACGATCCGGGTGAGCGGCGAGCAGGGCCTGACGCAGCGCAGCCTCGCGGGCGACTCGTCCACCAACAACTTCGTTGCGCGGCCCCCCGCCAGCCGAGTCGACGATGCGGGACAGCTGCATCGTGCTGCGCTCGACCGCTCGCAAGACGCTGCGGTCGACGACATCCGGGGCCCGCCCGCCCCTATCGATCCGCTCGAGCAGATCGATCTCGTCGAGCAGGTCCGCGTCGGTCTGGCGCACGTGCTGAGCCGGGCCGCGATCGATCGGTCCGCTGCTGCGCAACAGCGGCCGCTCGCCCAGCAGCGCCGCAGCCCTCGCGGCGAGCGAGCCGACGCCTCGTCGCACGCCCTCGACCAGCAGACGCGCGAGGCGTGGGTGCACGGGGTAGCGAAGCATCGCCCGACCGATGTCCGTCAACGCGCCCTCGTCATCGAGCGCGCCGAGCCGCACCAAGAGCTCGCGCGCGAGCCCGAGGGCCGCCGCCGGCGGAGCTTCGAACCATGGAAAGCCAGCCGGATCGAGCACGCCCGCCGAGGCGAGCTCGAGCAGCGGGCCCGCGAGATCGAGCCGACGGACCTCGGGCAGGTCGTACTCCGGTCGGTGATCGTGATCGTGCTGACCGTAGAGCCGCACGCACACGCCCGGTCGAGTACGACCTGCTCGACCGGCTCGCTGCGCCGCCGAGGCTCGGCTGATCGGCGCGAGGCTCAAGCGCGGCAAGCCAGTCGTGGAATCGAAGCCGGCCACACGGGCGAGTCCGCTGTCGATCACCGCGACGACGCCGTCGATCGTGATCGAGGTCTCCGCAACATTGGTAGCGAGGATCAGCTTGGCTCGCGCCCCCGAGCGCACGGCTCGATCTTGCTGCTCGCGCGGTAGCTCCCCGTGCAGCGGGAGGATCTCGAGGCCGGCCCGCTCGGCGATCGCGGCACAAGCTTCGCTCGTCGCTCGGATCTCGCGTACGCCGGGGAGGAACACCAGCACGTGGCCGGGCTCCGCGGCGGCTCGGCCGATCACGCCGCGCTCGCTCAGCTCGTGCACGGCCTGGGCGATCTGCCGCTCGAGCGGCAGCTCGCCGACCCGCGAGCGAGGCGGTCGATACTCGATCTCGACCGGATACGTTCGCCCCTCGCTGCGCAGCCGCACGGCGTCCAAGAAGCTCGCGACCGGCTCGCCGTCGAGCGTCGCCGACATCGCCAGCACGCGAAGATCCGGACGCGTGGTCTGTTGCAGCCGACGCACGAGCGCGAGCGCGAGGTCGCCGTCGAGGTGACGCTCATGAAACTCGTCGAGCACCACGGCCGAGACCCGGGTCAGCTCGGGATCGTCGCGGAGCCGACGGAGCAGCACACCCTCGGTCACGAACAGGATCCGTGTCCGAGCGGAGCGAGCCTGCTCGAAGCGGACCTGGTAACCAACGCGCTCGCCGACTGGCTCACCGAGGAGCTCCGCGACTCGCAGCGCCGCGAGTCGAGCCGCGAGGCGCCGCGGCTGCAACACGATCAGCTCACCCGCGTCGGCGTGGGAGTCCGCGTGCTCGAGCAAGATCAATGGGACGACCGTGGTCTTGCCCGCGCCCGGCGGCGCCTCGATCACGACGTTGCTCGCGCTGTCGAGCGCGCGCCGAAGATTGTCGACGATGGCGGCGATCGGTAGCGCTTTGGACGAGGTCGCCGCGAGACCAGTCAGCATCCGGCGGAACCTAGCAGCCTCGAGTGCCCCGCCGAGCCGCTCGCGGCAGGCGGTGCAATTCGTCGCGCGGAGCCGCGTCCGCTCGCACCCATGTCGCGACCGACGCCGCGCGGCGCGAGCTACTACGGTGTCGATCTGGCACGCACAGTGCAGTCACGGGCCTCGAACCCGAGATACGGGATCTCGCCCAGGGCCTTCACCCGAACCGTCGACGGTCGCTCCCCACGACCATCTACCCCTCGTCGGTTCGACTCCCCAGCACGGTGAAGGCCCTTTCTTTTGGTTGTCGTCGTGTCGTCTTGTGGTTGTCTGGCAGGTTCGACTCGGCTCGCGAGCACCGAATCGGAACGACCCATGTGTATCGTTTTCGGACGACAGAACGGCAACGCCGGAATTTTTGTTCGTGAATTGTACGCCTGCATGGAGCGCCGTGGCATATTGGGCCGAGGCAAAGATCCACAGCGAGGCATGGAGCCCTGCGAATCGAATCGGACGGGCCGCCCCAACGTGCGAATTTGGCGAGTCACCTCGCGAATCCTGCGCGGTCTTTAGAGCAGTACCGCTACAGCGTCGCACGTAGATTCGGCTTGTCGAGTATCAGAGGGCGCTCATCACGACGCGAAGGGCCAACCCGAGAGCAGCCGAGCAAACAGTCAAATCAGCTCGGTGCTAACGCACCTTGCGGCTGCGCGGGCGCGCCTGATGAGTCGGACAGAACACTCCGCTACGGCCTTGGTGCACGAAGCCAGTTAGCAGCGCGCCGCACTCGGGACATGGCTGTCCGGCACGACCATAGACGCGCAGATCTGTCTGGTTGCGGCCGACCTCGCCCACGACGTTGCGGAAGTCCTTGAGGGTCGTCCCACCGTTGGCGATGCCTTGCCGGAGCACGCGTTGCAGCGCATCGGCCAGCCGCTCCCAGGCCGTGTCGGCCAAGCGATATGCAGGTAAGAGCGGGTGCAGGCCGGCTTCGAAGCAGGCCTCGAGCGCGTAGATGTTGCCGATGCCCGCGACCGCGCTCTGATCCAGCAAAGCGTCCCGCAGCGCTCGCTTGCTGTGCCCGAGCGCCGCCGCGAGCACGGCTCCACCGAAGCTCGGGTCGAGCGGCTCGGGCCCGAGGCTCGCCAGGGGCTCGCTGGCTTCGATCCGCGCGCGCCGTCCTGCTCGCACGCCGCCGAACCGGCGCGGATCGACGAACCGGAGCTGGCGACCGTCGGCGAAGTCGATCACGAGGTGCGTGTGCTCGACCTTTGGCTGATCGGCGCTAGCGATCCCACAGCGACCGCTCATGCCGAGGTGGATCAGCAACACCAGCGGCTCGTCCTCGGGGCTCTGCATGTCCCAGAGCAGGTACTTGCCTCGCCGACGAACCGAAGCGGGCGTTGCCGCCTTCAGGCAGCGAAGGTTCTCGTGGTCGCGCTGCCAGTGCTCACCGATCCGGAGGTTGTGGCGGGAGCGCCAGATCCCGGTGATCGGCTCGCGCAAGCGGGCGCGCACGAGGCCACGACGGACCGACTCGACTTCGGGCAGCTCGGGCATGCGGCCGCGAGAGTCTACTCCCCGAGATCGTGCTCGTCTGGCTCGGGCGCGGGCGCTGACTCGCTCCCGGGCTCGGGGTCGGCTTCGCGGGCGCGCTGCAACGCCGCGAACTGCTCGGGGCCGAGCCGCTCGGGTCGAATGCTCGGATCGAGCCCGGCCGCGGCGATCCATCGCTGCACGCGCTCGCGCTTGGCGAGGCCCGAGAGCGCGTTGAGCAGGGTCTTCCTGCGCCGCTGGAAGGCGGAGCGCACCAGCGCGAGGTAGCCATCGGGATCGCCGACCTCGCCCCGGACCTGCTCGCGCGGCGAGAGCCGAATCACCGCCGAGTCGACGCGCGGTGGCGGAAGGAAGCAGCCGCGGCTGACGGCGCACACCCGCTCGATCTTGCGGACGCGACCGAGCGCCGCGGTGGCGCCTCCGTACTCGCGCTGACCCGGCTGCGCACACAGACGATCGGCGACCTCGCGCTGGACCATCACGATCCACGGCCCGGTGCTGTCGTGGTGATCGAGCAGCGCGAACAAGAGCGCGCCGGTGAGCTGGTAGGGCAAGTTGCCGACGATCGGTGGTGGCGGCTGGCCCTCGGCGATCCGCTGGCGAGCGAGCGACCCATAGTCGAAGCGAACCGCGTCGGCCTCGTGGAGGTGAAAGCCAGGCAGGTGTCCGAGCTCGGCTCGCAGCACGTTGCACAGATCGCGATCGCGCTCGATCGCCTCGACCGCGGCACCGGCAGCGAGCAAGTGGGCGGTGAGCGTGCCTAGCCCCGCACCGATCTCGACCACCGTCACTCCCGGTCGAGCTCCGGCTGCAGCGACGATCGCGAGGTGGACCTCGCGGGCGTGGAGGAAGTTCTGCCCCCAGCTCTTGCGCGGCGCGAGGCCATGACGACGGAGCAGCTCGCCGGGCGAGGGGATCGCTCGCAGATCGATGCCCGATCCGCTCGGGGTTGCTGGTTCGGGGTCGGTCACGCGGCGGCCTCGGGTGGTTGCAAGCGTGGATCGTCGATCGACACGCTGGCCTCGACCCGCACCAGCGCTGGCCAGCCCTGCTCGTGCCGAGCCGCAGCTGCGGCCGCGATCATGGCGGCATTGTCTCCGC
>CBFGLP010001479.1:0-13206 GCA_965649595.1 uncultured Myxococcales bacterium
CAGAGTGCACGACGCCTGCGAGGGGTTATTTTGAGGTCGCGAGCATCGCCACGAGCTGGGCCAGGGCGTCGATGACCGTGAAGATGCCCTTGATCTGCCCGTCCTGCATGACCACGGCGGTCCCGATCTTCCGCTCGATCATCACCTCGCACACGCTCAGCAGCGAGGCGTCCGGCGAGACGATGTAGGGGTGAACCGACATGGCCTCGGCAATGTTCACGCGGTTCTTGTCGACTCCGGGGATGCCCGTGATCATCGCGAGGTCACGCTCGCTGACGAGGCCGACCACGTGGCCCTGATCGGTCACCGGCAGGTGGCGGATGTCGTGCTCGTACATCCGCTCCGACGCGTCCGCCAAGCTGAGGTCGGCCGGGATGGTCACGGGGTTGGGGGTCATGCACTGGCCGACGGTGATGGAGCTGATCATGGGGCGCATCCTGGCACAAAAACGAGCCGTGAGGCTGCCTCAGGCAGCTTTGACCTCGACGGCACCGTTGGCCGCGAACAGCTCGAGGATCTCGCCGGGCGCCCCTTCTTCGACGTCGAGCGTGACCAGCACCTTGCCCTTCTCGAGCCACTCGCTCATGCGGCGGATCTCGTCGCGGGTCTCGGACGCGCCGGCCACCGCACCGGCGGTCACGCCCATGATCGTTCCGGCGAGGCCCAGGAACGCGAACTCGGTCCAGCCGATGCTCAGGTTCGCCGAGGGGATCAGGACCAGGCCGCCGATCAACGCCCCGAGCAGGCCGACCACTCCGGCGCCCGTCAGCGCGCCCTTGAGCGCGGCGGTGCCTCCCATCTGGACGTCCTCTTCGCGGAAGTAGTCCTCGTGCACGACGGCGTCGAGGCTGGTGCCCGTCTGCCGCTCCACGGCAGCGATCGCCGACTCGGCGCTCTCACGATTCTCGAACACACCCAAGATGACGCTCATCTGCGAAGAACCTCCTGCCGCTGACTCTGCTCATGAGCGGTCGAAGCCACAAGCGACAGGCTTGCCGGTCGAGGCTCGGCGGCGCGAAACCGGTGCGTGCGGCGAGACACGCACGAGCTCGACCTACGCCGTCCGAGCCAGCCGATCGGAGCCCGAGATGGACTCCACCACGGCCTCGATCGCCCCCTCGTCACGAAGGATCCGCCGGTGGCCCAGGCCGTCGAGCGCGAGCAGCCCGGCGTGCGGCCAACCCCGCGCGATCGCTTCGGCCTCCGTGAAGGGCACCTCACGATCATCGCGGCTGTGCATCACCAAGGTCGCAGGCCGCAGCGCGAGCGCTCCGACGTCGAGCTCCTCGGCCGGCTGACCGACGAGCTGCTCCATCTGCTCGAAGAACGCCTGCTCGGCCCGGGGCGGCAGTTGGACGTGCGAGGCGAACGAGCGCAGCACTCGCTGGATCGACGAGGGGCTCGAGATCAACACGCCCCGCTCGGCTCGCAGCCCGCTGGCGAGGGCGATCGCCGCTGCGGCCCCACCCATCGAGTGGCCGACGACCGCCGCGAAGGGTCCGTGCCGGTGGTCGACGTCGAGCAAGGTCCGGACGAACTCTCCGAGGTGCGTGCGGCGGCCCGCCGAGTGGCCGTGGGCAGGCGCGTCGGGGGCGATCACCTCGAACCCCGCGCCGGCCGCCAGCTCGGCGAGCAGCCCCCACTGGGTCGCGCGCCCCTCCCAACCGTGCATCGCGAGGATCCGCGGACCTCGACCCCAGCGCAGCGCCGATACCCCCTGACCGAGCTCGACGCGTCGACCGCTGCGTTCGGCCGCGGCCTCGCGGGCGGGCGGTGGATAGCGGCGCGGGGTCGTGAACATGAGCCGGGCGACGCGAGCCGTGAGCTCGGGCGCGACCGATCCGAGCAGCAGGTTGGCAGGGCCGAGGACCTTCATGGCGTTGACCATGCGAGGAGTGTGGTGGAATCGAGTCCTGCGTCTAACGCATTATGGTCATAGTCATCATGACTGGGACGCAACTCGCCTCGATCGACCTCAATTTGCTCGTGACCCTCGACGTGTTGCTCGGCGAGGAGAGCGTGACCGTGGCCGCTCGACGCCTGCGCTTGAGCCAGTCTGCGGTGAGCCGCTCGCTCGCCAAGCTGCGCGAGCTGTTTGACGACGAGCTGTTCGTGCGCACTGGCGCGGGCATGCGGCCGACTCGGCGGGCGCTCGAGCTCGCGTCGCCGCTGCGGCGGACCCTCGCGGAGCTCGGGGCCTTGCTCGAGCCGCGCGAGCGCTTCGATCCCGCGACCGCGCGGCGGACCTTTCAGATCGCTGCGCTCGACTACACCCAGCTCACCGTGCTCGCGCCCTGGTCCGTGCGGCTGCCCGAGATCGCGCCTGGCGTCGACTTTGCCGTGCGCCAGCTGTCGCCTCAGTCCAAGCGCGACCTCGAAGCCGGGACCCTCGACGTGTACGTGTCACCGCGGCTGCGGACCGTCGCTGGCGTGATCTGGACGCACCTGCACGAGGATGACTACACCTGCGTGGTCTGGGCGGGTCACTCGATCCGCAAGCTGTCGTTGTCGCGCTACGGCAAGCTCGAGCACGTGCTCGTCGCCCCTGGCGAGCGACCCGGCGGTCCCGTCGATCGTGTGCTCGCCGAGCGGGGCCTGACCCGCCGCGTGAGCGTGCAGGTCCCGACCTTCTTGACGGTGCCCTACATGCTGATCGGCACGCAGCGGGTGGCCACGCTGCCGCGACGGATCGCCAAGCAATTCGTCGAGCATCACCCACTGCGCCTGATCGAGCCGCCGCTCGAGCTGCCGCGGACCTCGATGTTCCTCGGCTGGCACGAGCTCCACCGCGACGATCCCGGGCACGCGTGGCTGCGCGCCCAGCTGACGCAGATGGCTGCGCAGACCTGAGCATTGGCGCACACTCTCGGCCGATGACCGACCAGATCACGCCCGAGCTGGAGCGCGAGTACCTGACCCCCGCGATGGCGCGCGACTTCAGCGGGAGCGTGGCGGCGTGGGCCGAGCACGCGGCTGCGTATCGGGAGGCGGTCGGCTCGCGCGCCCAGCTCGACGTGGCCTACGGTGAGGCGCCGCGTCAGCGCCTCGACATCTTTCCGGGCGAGGGTCGAGGCGTCGCGCTGTTCATCCATGGCGGCTACTGGCAGTTCATGGATCGCTCGCACTTCAGCCACATGGCTCGCGGCGCGAACGAGCATGGGATAACGGTCGTCGTCGCTGGCTACACCTTGTGCCCCGAGACCACGCTCGCGGGGATCGTCGAGGAGCTGCGCAGGGCCGTCGCGTTCACGGCCAAGCGCTTCGCTGCGCCGGTCACGGTGTTCGGGCACTCGGCGGGCGGGCACCTCACGGCGTGCATGCTCGCGACGAAGTGGGCCGAGATCGATCCCGTGCTCGACTCGAGGACGGTGTCCGCGGGCATGCCGATCTCCGGCATCTTCGAGCTCGAGCCGCTGGTTCGGACCTCGCTCAACCGAAAGCTGCGCCTCGATCCCGCGCAGGCGCGACGGCTCTCACCGCTCTTTTGGGACCCGCCGGTCGGCAACACGCTCGACGCGTACGTCGGCGGCGAGGAGTCCGCGGAGTTCAAGCGCCAGACCGCGAGCCTGGTCGAGCGCTGGAGCGCCGCGGGTGTGCGCGCCCGCGCCGTCGAGCTCGCGGGCGTGGATCACTTTCCGATCATCGGCGCGCTCGCGGACCCGGACAGCGCGATGACGCGGAACCTCGTCGCGCTCGTCCGGGCGACGTTGCGCTAGTTGGTCGAGCGGCGGCGAAACGTCTCGACCGCCCGCACGAGCATCTCGACCTCATGGCGAAACAGCTCGCCGCCCACGTCGCCCTCGGGGTTGATGCGCATGCTCGCGAGATCCCGCTCCATGCTCAGCTCGAACACCTCGCTGCCGTGGATCGGTAGGTACGCCCAGCCCTTGGGCTGCCACAGCCGCAGCGAGGGCCAATCAGTGAAGATTCCCAGCGTTGGCCGGCCGCTCTCGTGGGTCTCGAACACGTGGAAGGCCTCGCTCGTGTCGTCCTCGGTCTCGTCGATCGGCACCAGGTAGGTCGCGTTGAGCATCGCCGTGTACATCGCGTGGCGGCTCTGCTCGTCCCAGCCCTTGGCGACCTTGCGCATCGCGGCGATCAGCTCGGGGTTGTCGGGGTGCTCGAGCTCGTCTTCGATCAGCTCGACGGTCGGGATCGAGTCGATCCCGTAGACCCGCACGAGGATGTCGAGCAGCTCGTCAGCGATCCGCGTGCGCCCCTCGTTGGCGAGCTTGCGCTTCCAGTTGCGTCGGCCGCTCGACTTGCCGAACCCGAGGTTGCGCAGCAGCTGGCCGCGCTCGCTGCTGAGCTTGAGCTCGGCCGGGAGCAGGGTGCTGGCGACCGCCTCCTGCTCGAGCGTCCGCTCGCCCGCGCGCGCGACCGTGATCAGGTAGACCGGGCCTGCCTCGACCAGCAGCCGACGCTCGCGCGCGCGGCTGCGGGTCATGGCCTCGAGGGCGGACAGCAGGCGTTCGCGGGTGTCTCGCAGGTCGATCACTAGAGGGGAACATAGCCCCGTTCGGCTGGCGTGGAGCTTGAAAACGAGTGCGCGCGCATGAGCGGCGGCGCGTGCATGGGCGGCGCGAGGCTCGGCAACGCACTAACCCCCGGACGCGGCCGCTTCGATCGTCCCTTCGATCCCCAGATGGAGGATCCGCGATCCGGTCTGATTGACCGGATGCGTCGATTTGCCAATCACGATTCCACTCTCGGGCGCGACGTACTCGGCCTGCGTGTCGCCGAAGATATCGGTCACCCGCGCGACCAGCTCGCCCGCGTGGACTCGCTGGCCGAGGTCCGGGAACACCTCGAGCACCCCACCAACCTGCGTGTAGAGCCAGTACGAGCGCGTGCAGAGCACCGGCTCGTGCGCGCTGCGGTACTCGGGCGCGGTGACCATGCCGAGCCGCGCGAGCACGTTGGTCACACCCAAGAGCCCTTGGCCGATCAGCGTCTCTTGAAAGCGGTTGGGGTTGCCGACCTCGACGGTGATCGCGTGCACGCCGAGGTCCATGGCCGCACCGCGCAGCGTGCCGTCGGTCCCGGTGTTGTGCAGGAGGATCTGCGGCTGCTGGGCCCGAGCCATCCACGCGCTCTCGGGGTGGGTCATGTCGGCGCGAACGTAGAGCGTGTTGATGCGACCGAAGCTCGCGGTGTGCAGATCGATCAGGTACTCGAAGTGGTTGACGACGCGGGTCATGAACCGGTGCGCGTAGACCTGCGACATGGTCCCACCGAGCTTGCCTGGCATCACGCGGTTGAGATCCTGGCCGTCGTTGAACTGGCGGGTGTTCATCAGGTAGCCGGGCACGTTGACCACCGGCACCGCGATGATCGTGCCGGTCAGCTTGCTCGGGTCGAGGTCGGCGATCAGCTTTTGGATCACCTTCATCCCGTTGAGCTCGTTGCCGTGGATCGCCGCGGTCAAGCCCATGGTCGGGCCATCATTCACGCCGCGCGCGACGATCACCGGCACCGTGATCAGACCGCCGAGACCGTTGCCGACCATCGAGAGGCGCAGGCGGGTGAGGGTGCCCGCTGGGAGCTCGGCAGGATCGAAGGACTCGACGATCTCGATGTGGTGGTGGCGGTGCATCGGCAGGTCTCGAACTCCGCCTTAGCCTCCATGGCGGCCGAGCGCCAGTATTCTGGTGCCCCCTGGCTTCGTTTCGCCCCACGCAGCGCCTCGGCCGACTCTAGCGTCCGGAGACGAGTCACGTGTGCGCAAGGGTGACGATGTCGAGACGTGGCCGACTGGTCGGCCACCCGACATCCGCCGCTTGCTCCTCGTCCTCGTCGAAATCACTCATGTGGACTCGCCCCCGGATTCCATCATGCCCTCGAATCTGCACGAGAGTTTCGTCGACATCCTCCGCTCGCATCGTGGCGTGGCGCTTCGTCTCGCCCTACAGGTCGAGGTCCCGCTCGAAGTACCGGCTTGGCAATGGCTCTTGGTCCCGGGCGAGTTCGCGGATCCAGCCGGCTCACCCGAGCTCTTTCGCACCGACCTCGCCATGGTCGCGTTCGCCGATCCGGCCGATCCGGACCGTGCGCTCGAGAGCCTTCACGTCGAAGCCCAGCTGGGCGTCGATCCGAGCAAGTCACGAGCGGTGCCCATCTATCGAGCCGGGATGCGCTCTCGCTACGACTGCCCCGGCTGGGGTCTCATGCTCAGCCCCGTCGACCGGGTGATCGAATGGGCAACTAACGACCTGCTCCGCCGCGAGCCGGAGCTGCGTCCTTTCATCGTAGGTCGCCAGCATGTCCAGCGCAGCCTTGCATGCTCGCGGCCCGCATGCGTGCCAGGCAGCTCGGATCGCGCTGGAGGCCTCGGTAGACCTTCCTCGAGCTCGACGTCAACGCTACAATAGGCTCGTACAAGCGGGCCTCTCGGAGGACATCATGCAGCAGCTTCGACGAGAACTTCCCCCTCCAGTCATCGATCCAGACTTCGCTCGCACCACTGCGTTCTTCGTCGAAGGGCGCCAAGAGGGCCTCGAGCGAGGTCGAGAGGAGGGCTTGCTGCAAGCCAGGCGCAGCGATCTCTTGGTGCTCCTACCGGAGTTCGGATTGACACCGACCGACGAGCAGCGCGCCCTAATCGAGACCTGCACCGACGCGGATCGTCTCCAGCAGTGGATCCTCCGCGTCCACCGGGTCGCCTCGATCGCCGAGCTCCTCAGTCTCGACGACTGACTGAAGATGCTCGGAGCCGGCCTCGAGCGCCGGCTCCGAGCATCTTCCGCGCTCAGCGAATCGCCGGCGTCCACTCGACGGCCCACACCCGCGACCCCTGCAGAGCGATCGCCGTCAGCAGGGTCCGCCGGACCGCCTCGAGATAGAACGCCCCCTCGGGTCCCGCCGCCTGTACGAGCGGATCGAGCAGCGCCAGCAAGCGAGCGCCCGGATCCGTCTGGACGCCTGCCTGGACCGCGGCCATCTGGCCAAAGCTCCCGAGCAGGTCCTTGAGCGTCGGATCGGCCGGATAGACCTCGAGCCCGACGTCGGCCTCGACCTTGCCGAGCTCGTGCGCCCGCGCGAGCGCCTGGTCGAGCCCGCCGATCGTGTCGACGAGGCCCTTGTCCTTCGCGTCGCTGCCGGTCCACACGCGGCCTTGCGCGATCGCATGCACCGCGTCGCGCTCCATGCCACGACCCGCGGCGACGCGGCCCAGGAACACCTCGTAGGTGTCCTCCATCGTGCGCTGCACGAGCGCCCGCTCGTCCTCGGTCCAAGGCTGCATCGGCGACCACATCAGCGCTCGTTGGCCCTTGTGCACCGCGTAGGTCTTGATGCCGAGCTGCTCGAGCGCCGGCCCGAGCACCAGCTTGCCTCCGACCACGCCGATCGATCCGGTCAGCGTGTCGGAGTCGGCGAAGATCTCGGTCGCTCCGGTCGAGATGTAGTACCCACCGGAGGCCGCGACCCCAGCCATCGACACGACCACCGGCTTGCTCTCCTTGAGGCGCTCGACCGCGTGCCAGATCTGCTCCGAGGCCAGCGCGCTGCCACCACCCGAGTCGACGCGCAGGACCACGGCCGCGACCTTTTCGTCGACGGCCAAGCGATCGAGCACGGGCACGAGCTGACCGGAGGCGATCTCGGAGGTCGCACCGAGCGGGCCTTGGCCCTTGCCGTCGATGATGCTGCCGACCGCGTAGACCAGCGCGACGTGGGGCTTGTCCGGACGCTTGGGCGGCATCAGGCCCAAGAAGCGCTGCAAGGCCGTGGGATCGCCGAGCGGCGAGTCCTGCTTCTCGACCAGCTTCCAGGGCCGCTCGCTGCGGACGCGCTCGAGGTAGGGCTCCCAAGGCTCGACCGCGTCGATCAACCCGGCGAGCTTGGCTTGCTCGTTGGTGTAGAGCGCCTGATCGATCCACCCGCCGACTTCTTCAGGCGACTTGCCGCGACCGGCCGCGATGCCCTCGATCATGGTCGCGTGGGCGCGGGCGACCACGGCCTCGAGCGTCTGCAGCATCTCGGGCGAGGGCTCGTAGCGGGTCAGCGGCTCGGCCGCGCCCTTGAACGCGCCGACGTGGATGAAGTCGGCCTGGACGCCGAGCTTGTCGAGCATGCCCTTGAGGTGGATCGGGGTGGCCGCGGGGCCCGGGATCGTGATCATTCCGACCGGCGCCATCGCGATCTCGTCGCAGGCGCTCAGCAGGTAGTAGCTGGCGTTGTCGAGGTTCTCGGCGTGGCAGTGGAGCTTGCGCTTGCCCTCGCCCTTGAACGCGATCATCGCTTGGCGAAGCTCGGTCGCGCGGGCCATGTCGAGCCCGAGATCACCGAGCCGCACGACCAGCGCCTCGAGCTGGTCTTGCTTGGCCAACGCGTCGAGCTCGTCGGTCAGCTCGCGGATAGGCTTGCCGCCGCTGTCTCCAAAAAAGCTCAGCGGGTTGCCGAAGCTGAAGCTCTCGACCTCGGCGACGTTGCCCGCGAGCTTCATGACCCGCACGTGCGGCTTGCCGGCGTCCCAGTCGGCGGACTGCTTGGGCGGATCATAGGGGCCCGGCTCGCCGAGCTTGGTGCCGAGCAACATCGCGAAGGGATTCCCGGCCAGGCCCGCGAAGGGGCTCTTCTCGTCGTCGTCCTTGTCCTTGTCCTTGTCTTTGTCTTTGGCGGGCGCGTCGGCGTCCGGGGAGCCAGACGCTGCCTCGCCCTGATCGGGCGGCGGCGTGCAGGCGAGCGAGAGTGACAGGAGGGTGGCGAGGGCAACGATGGTCGTGCGCATGGCGGTGGTCGGCGCGGACGGGTGGCTGCGCGAGCTTACGGTGTGATCGCGGGGCCGGGGACCCGCGCGCCCGGACAGCGATTCCCGCCCAGCGGGACGCTCGACGTCGTGAAGCGCACGGCTTTTGGTGATGGCTGGCGAAACCGGTCAGCGCCCAACCCGAGGCGTCAGCGCCCAACCCAAAGCGTTAGCGCCCAACTAAGTCGCGCAGCTGCTCGACCGTCGCGCGGGTCTCGAGCGTCAGGTTGTGGCTGACCCCGCGGACCTTCTCTTCGATCGCCAGTGACTTCTCGAACCACGCGAGCGCGTCGACCCACTGCTTGCGGGCCTGGTGATACACGCCGAGGTTGTAATAGCTGGTCGCGGTCTCGATGTGATCGGGGCCGAGGATCTGCTCGCGGATCTGGCGAGCCTGGTCGAGGTGCTCGAGCGCGCCGTCCCACTGCTTGAGCTTGGTCTTGGCCCGGCCGATCGCGTCGTGGCTCTTGGCGGTCTGCAGGTGCCGCTCGCCGAAGGTCGTGCGCCGGGCGTCGAGCGACTTTTGGTACCACTCGAGCGCGCTGTCCCACTTCTTCTTGGCCGCCCAGGCGTCGCCGAGCGCCTGGTAGGTGGTCGCGGTGTCGGGGTGGTTGGTGCCGAGCAGCTGCTCTTGCAGCGGCAGGGCGTGGTTGAGCAGATCGAAGGCGTCGTCGACCTCGCCGAGCTCGATCTTCACGCCCGCGAGGTTGGCCTCGCTGAGCAAGGTGGCGGGGTGCTCCTCGCCGAGCGCCTGCCGCTCGACGGTGATCGCCTGCTGATACCAGGCGACGGCCCCGGGCAGGTCCTCGAGCCCGATGTGCACGGTCCCGAGGTTGTGCTGCGCGCGGGTGGTGATCGGATCGGTGGCGCCGAGCGTCGCGGTCCAGATGTCGAGCGCCCGCTTGTAGAGGTCGTGAGCGGTGCGGAAGTCGGACAGCGAGACGGCGAGGTTGCCGAGCTGGTTGAGGCTGTCGGCGACCTGCGGGTGGTCCGGCCCGAAGATGCCCTCGCGCAGGCGCAGCGCGCCGTCGAGGTGCGAGCGGGCCTCCTCGAAGCGACCGGCCCGCAGCTCTGCCGTTCCGAGGCAGCTCAGCGCGTCGCTCTCGCCGAGCGCGTAGCCAGACTTCTGCGCGGCGGCGAGCGCTGGGCGTCCGTGGCCGAGCGCGTGGTCGTACTCACCGAGCAGCACCGCGTGCGAGCAGGCGGTCACCAGCGCGTCGACCTGGCGCCGCTGATCACCGGACTTCTCGGCCGCGGCGGTCGCCTCGTCGAGCAGGCCGGTGGCGGCGTCGGTCTTGCCGAGCGCGAGCAGGATCTTGGCCTCGGCGGTCTTGTCGTCGGCGAGCGTGGCCGCCTCGGCGTCGGCGGTGCTCTCCGGTCGCTCGTAGTAGGCGACCACGGCCTTGTTCTGGCAGGTCGTGATCTGCTCGCTGATGTCGAGCATCGCCTGGTCGAGGTGCTCATAGCTGGTCGCGTCGACGTTGCTGAGCGCGGTGACCAAGGTCCGCTGCTGGACCAGCGCCGCGTTGAGGCACAAGGTCACCCGCACGTAGACCTCCTCGGGCATCGCCTTGCGCTCGACCGTGTCCTTGCACGCCCGCTTGCTCATCATCACCCAGTCGCGGGTGATCGCGTCCATCTTGGTCACGACCCGCTCGACGTTGACGGTCTCGCTGCCCGCGAACGCCTGCAAGCCGGCGCGGACCTGCTTGCGGGTCTCGCTGCTCCAGACCCGCTCGACGTCGAGCTCGAAGTCGTCGCAGGCACCGACCGGGGCGGTGGTCGGCTCGCGCTTGCAGCTGGTCGTGGATCCGAGCAGCGCGAGCGTCAGGAGGGTGACGAAGGGCGCACGAGAGGAGCGAGGTGACATGAGCGGGTCCGGAGATGAACGTCAGTGCGGCTGGCAGCTCGCGGGCTCGGCCAGGATCGCGTCGAGGCTGCTGTCGATCGCGGCGAGCTCGGCGTCGGCTCCGGTCAGCGCCTCGGCGATGGTCCGCTGGCGAGCGAGGCGATCGTCGAAGCACTGCACGCGCGCGGCGTACTCGTCCTTGTCGATCAGCCCGCGGACGAAGTGATCCTTGCAGACCGAGGTCCGCATCATCACCCAGTCCTCGGAGATGCGATCCATCTTGTTGACGATCCCGCTGCGCTGCTCGAGCTGGATCTCGCCGCCCTTGTCGAGCACCTGCGCCTTGATCGAGCCGGACCAATAGCGCTCGACCTGCACGTCGAAGTCGGCACAGGGATCGCCGCCGGCTCCGGTCGAGCCCTGGCTGGCGGCGCGGGACCCCGCGCAGGCCGAGGTCGAGGGCAACGAGGCCAGCAGGACGACCAGCAGGACGAGGGGAGCCCGGCGCACGCGCTCATGCTCGGCCAACCCGCGCGCGCTCGCAACACGCAATCCCCCATTGTCGGCGAGGACGGTCCATGCCTAACCTCCCGCCATGTCCTGGGAGGACCCCCGCAGCGAGATCGCCAGCCTCACGCCGACCCTCACCGAGATCCGCCGGGACATCCACAAGCACCCCGAGTTGGGCTTCGAGGAGGAGCGGACCCAACGGCTGATCCGCGGGTGGTTGACCCAGCTCGGATACTCGCCGCGTGACTGTGCGCGGACCGGGTTGATCGCGGACCTGCGCCCCGAGCTGATCGGTCGCACGCGGACGATCGCTCTGCGAGCCGACATCGATTGCCTGCCGATGGACGAGCGCACCGAGCTGCCGTGGCGCTCGATCCATGACGGTCGCGCGCACAAGTGCGGGCACGATGGCCACACGGCGATGCTGCTCGGGACCGCGGCCGTGCTCGCCCACTACCGCCAGCAGATCCCCGGCAACGTGCGGCTGCTCTTTCAGCCGGCCGAGGAGGGCGTTGACGGCGGCGGAGCCAAGCTGATGATCGCCGAGGGGGCGCTGGAAGGCGTCGACGAGGTCTACGCTCTCCATAACTGGCCTGCCTATCCGCTCGGTCAGCTGCGCGTGGTGCCTGGCCCGATCATGGCGCAGGTGCACGGCTTCGAGATCAGCATCCGAGGTCGGGGCGGCCACGGCAGCCAGCCGCAGGTCTGCCGCGATCCCATCGTCGCCGGGGCAGCACTGATCACCGCCCTTCAGACGGTGGTCTCGCGTGGCCTCGGTGTGGATGGCGGCGCGGTGGTCAGCGTGTGTACGTTTCAGTCGGGCGAGGCCAACAACGTGATCCCCGAGGTCGCACGGATGACCGGGACCGTGCGCAGCTTCTCGGGCGAGGTCACCGAGCGGGTGCTGGCTCGCATGCGCGAGATCGCGAAGGGGGTCGCGGCAACCTACGGGGTCGAGGTCGATCTCGCGCTCGAGACCGGTTACCCGGCGCTCGTGAACGCGCCCGAGTGTGTCGCGGCAGTATATCGGGCCGCGGAGCGCGTCGAGTGCTTCGTTGGCCCTCAGAGCTTCGTCAGCCCGCCCGGGCTGAAGGGCCGACAGGGGCTCGAGGTCTCGGCCGAAGATCTGCCGCTCGCCGCGAGCGAAGACTTCGCCTACTTCGCAGCGGAGGTGCCCTCGGCCTACTTCTTCCTGGGCGCCGGACGCGAGGGACTGGATACGCCAGGGTGTCATCACCCCGACTTCGACTTCGAAGACGAATTGATCCCCGTCGGTATGCAGATGTTCCTCGCGCTGGTCCGTGATCGGCTCAGCCCCTGATCCCGTCGCGCCGAGGAGCGATCGAGCGCGCCCGAGCAGCGCGATCCCAGGGCGAAGCGATCGCCAGGCGAGCGTCGCGACCGTTCATGCAGTGCGAGGCCCGAGTCGCCGCACCGTCGGCGGACGCTCGCTTCGCGATCTGGCTCGCCATGGGCGCCTCCAATCGAAGTCGAGTCGGCGCCAATCACCGTGCGGCCGAGTCGGGGCCGAGCCATGTGTTGCTCACTGGCTCCAGCCTCGCTCCACGATTGCCAGCGAAGCGCATACATGCAAGAAATCCCCGAGCTCCTTGCCCATGCGTCCGCAACTCGACGCCATCGCTACCTTGCTGGACCAAGGCGCCGCCGACTCGGCGGTCCGACTGCTGCGAAGCTCATGGGAACCGGAGCTGCCCGAAGAAGATCGGATCCCGATCTACTGCATGTGGATCCGCGGGCTGTGTGAGACCGGCGATCTCGAGCACGCGCTGGTCCTCGCTCGCCGTGCTGCCGAAGAGTTCCCGCGCAAGCCCGACATCCTGACCGCGCTCGGCAACGTGCTCGATCTACACGGCAAGCTGGTCGATGCCCGCGACGCGTTCGAGCTGGCCGTCGACCTCGAGCCGACCGGCGTGCTTCAGCACTACAACCTCGGCGCCGTGCTCGAGCGGCTCGGTGAAGAGGCCCGCGCCGAGACCTGCTACCGCCGCGCGCTCGAGCTCGACGAGAACGTGCCCTCGATGGTCGAGGCCAACGCGGCCCTCGGCGCGCTGCTGCGTCGCCAGGGGCGGCTCGAGAT
>CBFGLP010001480.1:0-5865 GCA_965649595.1 uncultured Myxococcales bacterium
CAGGGCGAGAGCGAGCAGGACTGGATGACCTTCGCGCTCGAGGTCCTGCGTCTGCTCCCGCCGCTCTTGGCCTTGCCGATGTTCGTGATGGCGCTCCGCCGCCCGCGTCCGCGCCGGCGCGGCTGAGGCCGGTCAGGGGGCGCCCTGCTTGTCCCGCTTGGCCAGCAGGGCGCCTGGGTTCATCAGGCCGTGGGGATCTATCGCGTGCTCGATCGCCTCGAGCACGCGATAGGAGCTGCCCAAGTCGCTCGGCACCCAGGACGCCCGCAGCCGACCGATCCCGTGGTGGTGAGCGATGGTCCCGTTCATGGCGAGCGTGATCTCCATGACCGTCGCCCAGATGCGCTCGTAGATCGCCGCGGCCGCGCTCGGATCCCGAGGCGGCTTCGCGGCGATCGAAAAGTAGAGGTTGGTCCCTTGCGGATAGCTATGCGAAGAGTGAGCGCTGAGCAGCTGCAATTCGGGGACCTGTCGCGGCAGCTCCTTGCTCACCTCGGCGTAGATCCGAGCAATGTCGTGCCAGCCCGCCGCGACCTCGATCGTATCGATGACGAGGCCGGAGCGAAGGTAGCGTTCGTAGTGGCTGATGTCGTTGCGATGCTCGAGCCAGGCTCGGACCGGATCGGGGCCGAGCGCCCGTCCACCTGCGGCCTGGACGATCTCGTCGATCGCGACCAGCTCGGCGTCGGCGTAGGTCGTGGGCCCCTCGCAGAGCAAGAGCAGGATCGCCTCGCCTTCGTGGACGATATCGCCGAAGTGCCGCTTGGCCTCGATCGCGTCGTGGAGCCGGACGACCGCGGGTCGCCAGCCGATCCGCATGAATCGACGCAGGGCGTCGAGCCCCTGGGCCAACGAGGCGATCGCGTAGGCTTGCAGGCGCCGCTCCGCGGGCAGCGGGACGATCTTCAGGGTGACCTCGGTGATGACCCCGAGCGTGCCTTCGGAGCCGATCCAGATCTGGCGCAGGTCGGGGCCGACCGAGCGACGTGGGGCCGGACGAACGCGGACGAGCTCACCGTCGGGCAGCGCCGCCTCGAGGCCCGCGACCATGTCCTCGATGCCCCCGTACTTGGTCGAGAACTGACCGCAGCTGCGCGTGGCCACCAGGCCGCCGACCTGGGCGAGCGCGATCGATTGCGGGTAGTGACCCGTGGTGTAGCCGCGCTCGCTCAAGTACGCCTCGAGCACGTCGAGCCTCACGCCGGCCTGGACGCTGACCATCAGGTCGTCCTCGTCGAGCGCGAGGATCTGATCGAGCCTGCCGACGTCCAGCACGACGCTGTCGGTGGGTGCCCGGGCGCCCGCGACCACACCCGATCCGCCGCCGTAGGGGACCACCGCGATCCCGTGCTCGGTGATCGAGCGCAGCGCTTGCGCGACCGCGCCCGCGCTGGTGGGCCGCACGACCGCGAGCGGGCGGTTGGGTGCCTGACCGAGCACTTCCTGCACTAGCGCGAGGGGCCACATGTCGTGGCCCCGCTCGGCCAATGTGTCCAGATCCGTCGAGACGCTCTCGCTGCCGAGCTGGCTGCGGAGCGCTGCAAGCAACGTCTCAGGGAGATCGCGCATGTCGAGGTTTGAAGGCCCGTTGCGAGGCTGTCAACTTCGAGCTTTGCGTGCGTGCGCGAAGGGCCGGGCCTGGGCGTGGCAGCTCCGGCTGCTAGAGCGCCCATCCGTGGCCGGCGCGTGTACCATGGAGCCCGCATGCGCTCTCGCATCGACGAGATCGTCTTCGTCAGCCCGAGCGGGCTCGAGGATGTAACCGCCTACACGTTCCGCTCGACGAGCCCCCGCGAGAAGCTGTCGATCGAGCTCGAGCTCCCGGCCGGCACTGCGACGCCAGCCGAGGTCGCGCTCGCCGACGTCCGCCAGCAGATCGTCGACCACCTCGACAGCAACTTCGCCGTCGTCGCCGAGGGCTCGCAGGCGATCGCCGGCAAGCAGGGGAGCTACCTGCACTACAGCTTCAGCGATGGTGGCAAGCACAAGCAGGGCTTCATCGTGATCGCCAACCTCGGGAGCTTGGCCAACGATGGCGACTGGGTGAAGCTGACTTGGTTGATCGATGCGCCCCAAAGCTCGGTGCGAGCGGTCGTCGATCCGGTGCTGGCGAGCTTCGCCAAGGCCTCGGATCCGCCTCCCCAGCCGACACCGCCTGGCTCGTCGCGGCGCCAGGCAGGCCCGTGGAGCTTCGATCTGCCCGATCGCTACGTCGGTCCGCGGACCTTCGTGTGGGAGGACATCGAGGCCGAGATCCGGGTGTCGATCACCGTCCATCCCTTCGACGTCGACAAGCCCGAGCTCGACGCGCGGGTCGCCGCGACCGAGCAGCGCGGCCGCCAGCTGACCGCGCAGGACGTCGTACCGATCCCGCTCGGCCAGCTCGCGCGCTTGCGGCTGCGTAGCAACCTCAGTGGGGTCGATGAGGAGTGGTTCGCGATCCGATCCGTGCAGGGCTACCAGGTCGGCCGACCGATCCGGTTCCGCTGGGTCGAGGTCGCGGTCGACGGTCCGCTCGCGCACGAGGCCCGGCTGCGCAAGCTCGGTGACGATCTGCTGGCCAGCATCGCGGTGGAGGAGCGACGGTGACCAACCAGACCAACCCAACCCCGATCTCGGAAGAGGCGATCTGTCGGATCGACGGCAACACGCTCGACACCGGCAAGATCCCGATCGTGTTCGTGCCGGGCGTGATGGGCTCGCGCCTGCACTTCACGGCGATCGACGAGTACTGGGATCCCGACAGCACCTGGCGGATGAGCCACTGGCTGACCATCTCGGCCGAGCGAGCGCGCCGCGAGTTCGCGCTCGACAACCCGGCGGTTGTCGACGCCGAGAACGACGACCTGACCGACGAGCAGCTCACCCGCGGTTGGGCCGGCGTGGCGTGGGGCTTCTACGGGCAGTTCGTGCAGGACCTCGCCCGCCAGCGCTTCGGTCGCTACCAGACCCCGGTCTACGTGATCGGCTACGACTGGCGGCAGAACAACCGCGACTCGGGTGACTTCGTCGCGCGGCGGATCAAAGAGATCCTGCAGACCGAGGGCGCCGACCGCTTCATCTTGGTCAGCCACAGCATGGGCGGCCTGGTCACGCGGGCCTGCCTCAAGAACAACGCCGACGTGGCCGGCAAGCTGATGGGCGTCATCCACGTCGCGCAGCCGGTCAACGGCGCGCCGGTGCTGGTCCGCCGGATGTTCACGGGCGCGGTTCGGGCTCACGACGGCGGCTGGGGCCTGTCGACGATCCTCGGCAACAACCGCAAGAAGTTCCAGACGATCATGAGCTCCCTGCCGGGGCCGATGCAGCTGCTCGCGACCCCGCACTATCGCGACACCAACGGGAGCTGGTGGTACGACTACACGACCTTCGAGCAGCCCAATGTCCCGCGTCGCTGGGAGGGCGTCGCCTGGGATCTCTACGAGCAGCCAGTCTCGCCCCCGGGCCTGCTCGCGCCCGCGGGAAAGCCTTATGCGGTCGATCCGGTGTCTCGGCGCGAGTTTGGCCGGCGGCTGCGAGAGGCTCGCGCCTATCACGATTGGATCGGCCTGTGGAAGCACGAGAAGACCTGGGCGATCTACTCGACCGGCTTGGTCGTCGATATGCGGGTCCACTTCGCGCTGCCGCCGACTAGCGTCCACACCGAGGTGATCCCGAGCTTTGGCGAGGGTCCACCGGTGATCCTGCATTCGGGCACCCGGGCCGACGGCAGCACGGCGATCGTCACGGACCCCGATCCCGAGCACCGCGGCAACGTGCTCCAGCGGCGAGGCGAGAGCGACAGCACCGTGCCCGACTCGAGCGCCGAGAGCTTGTTCGCGGGCCAGCGACACGCCGTCGCGATCGGGTCCGACTACAATCAAAAGAAGCAATTCCGGATCTCCGGAGCGGCTCACGACGCGATTTGCCATAACGCGAATTGCGAGCGCTGCTTGTTCGATATCGTCCGACACATTCTGGGCATTTGAGCATGGCCAAGGTCACCATCCGACAAGGCGATTGTCTGACCTCGATCGCGCTGGCGCAGGGCTTCGACCCCAAGACGCTCTGGGATCACCCCGGCAACGCGGCGCTCAAGGAGCAGCGCAAGAGCATGCACGCGCTGCTGCCCGGAGATCAGCTCGAGGTCCCGCCGATCGAGGAGCGCGAGGAGTCGGTCGCGACGGGCAGCGTCGGTCGCTTCAAGCTCTCGGTCGGGCCGGTCAAGCTCAAGCTGCGGCTGACCCGGCACGGCGAGCCGCGGGCAAACGAGGCGTTCGAGCTGCTGTTCGAGAACGACGCGACGATCACCGGCACGACCAACGGCGATGGGTGGATCGACCAACCGATCCCGGCCGCGGCGACCCGCGCGACGCTCTCGCTGCAGGACGGCGCCGAGATCTATACGTTGCTGCTCGGGCACCTCGATCCGCACGATTCGCCGAGCGGGATCCAGCAGCGGCTGCGTGCGTTGGGGTTTTACTTTGGTGCGGTCGACGAGGACGTCGGGCCGCAGACCCAGGCGGCGCTGCGGCGCTTTCAGGAGAAGCAGGGGCTCGAGATTACGGGCGAGGCGGATGAATCGACTGTGAACGCGCTGCGCGATGCTTATGGGAATTGAGCACAGGGACTAACTAAGCCCGACTCCAGACCGCCGCGTCGCGGCGGTGAAAGCAGACCAAGCAGTTGCCCGACTCGCGGATCCCCGTGATGCGATCACGGCCGTGCTTGTCGAGCGTCCGGGTCTGGATCCGTCCGTCCGGCAGCTTGATCCGGTAGGGCTCGAAGGGCACCGGGTTGTTCTCGGCGTCGATCAGCTCGATCACGACGGTGTGGGTGTCGGGCGGGGCGATCGGCGGCGGGCGATCGGGCTCTTCGGCCTCGGGCCGCTTGCCCGCGACGCGCTGCTGCGAGTCGACCACCCAGATCGCCAGCCGACCGCTCTCGAGCTGCGCGAGGACTCGCGCGACGATGTCCTGCTCGCGGCCGTGGAGGGTCGAGAGCCCGCTGCCGATCAGCCGACGCAGCAACGCCAGCTCATCGCGGCTGTGGAGGCTGCGGATGAAGCTGGCGGCCTCGCGCTGGTTCAGCTTGTGGCCGCCAGCGTGCTGCCGCCGCTCGGAGCCAAGTTGGAAGTGGTACTCGCGCGATCCCTTCCTGATTCGCTCGCTCATCACTGAATCTCCTCGCCCCCAGCGGCCCGGTGCGCCCAGTGTGCCAAATATTGGAAGAGCGATGAAGCGGCTTCGCGAAAACGCGCATCTCTAGGGACACTCTCGTGACTCGCGTTCGACCTTCGACATTGACCACGACCCTTCCGGGCGCGACGATGCCGACCCGCATCAGCCCCGGACGGCTGATGAAGCCCACTGGCGACCACGCATGGCGGATCAAGACGAACAACCAGTACGGCTCCGCTTCGAGTGTGACGCTAGCGATGCGCTCTGGCTGGTCACGGGCCTGCAGCTCTCGGAGCGCTTCAACCAGCCCTACGAGCTGCGGCTGGAGCTGCGCTCGGACGACCCGGCTGCGGAGGCGACCGACATGCTCGGGCAGTCGGTCACGGTCACGCTCGAGCGTGGTCCGCTGCAGCGCGAGTTCTGTGGGATCGTCGAGTGCGTCGAGGATGGCGTCGTCGATCACGAGCACGTGATCGCGTCGCTGACGGTGGTCCCGGCCTTGATGGCGCTCGCGCAGCGCCGCAACAGCCGGATCTTCTCGGACATGACGATCCCGGAGATCCTCGAGGACGTGCTCGGGGCCGCGCTCGGAGCCTACAATCGCAGCGTCGACACCGAGTTCCTCAGCGGCGACTACCCCAGCCAGGAGTACACGGTCCAGTATCAGGAGACTGATCTGGACTTCGTGCATCGGCTGATGGAGGAG
>CBFGLP010001481.1:0-9972 GCA_965649595.1 uncultured Myxococcales bacterium
GGCGACTCGGCGACGCTGGCGAGCCTCGCTAGATCGGCGCGAGCGTGGCCGGTCTCGCCGAGCGTCAGCAAGATCAGCGCTCGTCGGGCTCGCGCGTCGAGGTCGTCGGGATCGAGCAAGAGCTCGCGGCTGAGCGCGGCCAGCTCATCGATCAGCGTGGCCGTGTCGCCGACCGGGAGCTCGAGCGCCGGATCGGACACATCGCGCTCGACCATCGCGACACCCTGCGCGTCGCCGGGGCGCTCGTCCGGGTGCAGGTCGCGACGCAGCGAGAGCCCCGCGGCGATCGGCCCGGGACGATCGACCTCGAACCACACCTTGGTGGTGGTGGCTGCGATCGCGAACAAATAGCGATGCTCGGTCGAGACCGCGGGGCTGTCCTCGACCGCGAACACCCGGTCATCGAGCTCGACCTGCCCATCGATCGCAGCTCGCCCGGGCGTCCGCTGCCGGGGATCGAAGACCAGGGTCTGCACGCGATCGCTGCCGTCCTCGTGCATGGTGATCGTGACCGGCTCGACCGGGACGTTGGCGAGCCAGCGCAGCTCGAGCCGGACGAAGCCCGGCGCAGGAGGCCCAGGCAGGCGCCACGCCGCGTCGGCGAGCGACCACAGCCGCTCGCGTCGGGCGAACGCATCGGGCGTCCGCGTCGTCGGCTCGTGCACGGGCGGCAGCTCGACCCAAGCGATCGTTCCAGGCGGACCGTCGAGCTGGATCTCGTGCTCGCCCGGGGCGATCGCGAAGCGATGTCGCTGAACCGAGTCGAGCATCGGGCTCCACCACAGCTCGTCGTCGATCCGGACGCGCACGGGGTCGAGCGCGCGCTCGGGCGTCGCGACGTGCAGATCGAAGATCCGCCGCCGCTCGGTCCCCGCCGCGAGCGGAGCCGTCATGCCCTCGTGGCCCGAGGTCAGCTCGGCTCGGACCCGCACCGCCTGACCCGGGACCAAGCGCAGCCAGCCGCTCTCGTGGGCGGCAGGCCGGACCTCGCGCTGGACCAGCCACGTGCCGAGCGGGTCGAGCCGACCGCCCTCGCGTGGAGTCGGGATCCGCTGGGACCAGCGCGAGTGCATGCTCCACATGCGGAGGTACTGGCGGCGCAGATCGGGGTTGGCGGGATCGCGGCGGCGGGCCAGCTCGAGCAGCGCCAACGCGGTGCTGCGCCGGGTCTGGTCGGTCGGACCGAGCAGCTCGGCGAGCAGGCGCAGGCCGTCGACCGGCAGCTCGGCGATGACTGGCGACTCGCTGCTTGGCGCCTCACCCCCGATTAGCGCCTCGGCGAGCGGGACGTCGCGCCACGCCGCGGCGACCTCCAGCCAGTGCGTGCGCAGCCGACCACGCAGGCGCGAGTCGAAGCTGCGATCGCCGTCGATCCGGTCGAGCAAGGCGAGCGCGCGCATGCCCAGCGCGTGCACGCGCTCGGCGTCCTGATCATCCTGCAGAGCGATCGTCGCGAGCAGCTCGAGCGCGAGCGCGGGGCTCTGCTCGGCCAGCCGCGCGAGCCGAGCGTCGTCGGGCTCGAGCTCGATCGGCGCGTGGGCCTGGGCGTCGATCAGCGCGGCCAGGAAGGGCCGCATGTCCGAGTCGCTGCGCTCGAGCTGCCGACGCGCCTTGCCGAGCCGCCGCGCAGGTGTCCAGCCGCGAGCCTGCATCGCGCTCGTCTCGATCCGTCGCGCGCCCTCGACGAGCACCAGCGCCGGACCCCCGACCAGCTCCAGCTCGTAGCTCACGCGACCGGGCGCGGTGCTGAGCTCGAGCGAGGCGAGCTCCCCGACCACCCGGCCATCGCGGGTCTCGAGCGGCTCGAACATCGGCAGGGCCGTGCTCGTGTCGGGGCTGCGTCGCGCAGCTCGGCTCGACAGATCGAGGCGCGCGAGCAAGCGCCCGCCCGCCCACACGCGCAGCTCGGTCGCGCCGAGCTGCTCGGGCGACTCGCGGGTCGCAACGCTACGCGCGACAATCTCGAGCCGCCCGGGCCCGCGACGATCGATCGTCCAGCGGCCGGGCTGGGCCTCGCGATAGTCGCGGCTGTCGGGCACCCGAAGGCTGTTGGCGTCGGTGCCGGGCAGCCGCTCGGATCGCAGCGCGGGGGCGAAGTAGGGCCTCACGCTCGGGCGCTCACGATCTAGCTCCTGCATGGCCGCGAGCATCCGCCAGGCCTCGATCGCGCGATCGAGCGAGCGATCGTTCCCGCCGAGCCGCGAGAGCTCGCGCCCGAGCAAGAGCTGCAAGCGCAGCTGATCCTCGAGCCGCTCGAGCTGCGAGCCCGCGAGCGGCGGTAGGTCGGCGGCCGAGCCCTCGGCGTGGATCCAGTCGAGCACCTCGCGCTCGACCTCGACGTCGACGAAGCGACTCGAGCGAGCGAAGGGACGCTCGACGATCACCCGCACGGGCGCCGCTGCCTCGCTCGCGTCGACCCGCTCGATCAGCCACAGCGTGCCCGAGCCAGGCGGCTGAAACAGCTCCCAGGTGTCGGCGCTGCGCTCGATGCCGGGCTCGAGCACCGCGGCGTGGGCATCGACGATCCGCCAGAAGCGAAGCTCGCCGCTGCCCTCGAGCCGGCGGACCCGGACGGTCTCGAGCGCGTCGAGCCAGACCAGCGCGCCGCGCCGGTGATCGAGATCGATCGGTCCGCGGACCGAGGGCGCCGGCGCGGCGCTCGACGAGTCGCGCGGCTCGAGCAGCGCCAACGCTTCGCCGATCGACTGCACGTGCGAGCTCGTCGCTGGCCACACGACGCTGGCCGGCTTCCACACGAGGTGGTTCCGCTCGGAGCGATCGATCGGGCGCGCCTGCTCGACCGCGACCTCGTGACCCGCCGAGCGCGGCTCGCTCGCGGGCGCGCGCGTGCGTGGAGGGCCTGCCCAGACCCCTGGTCCACCAGTCAAGAGCACCAACGCGAGCACGAGCACGCCGGTCGCTAGCCGGAGCCCCGCACGGATCATCGGCTCAGGGATCATCGGCTCACCGACAGTCACCACGACCCTCCGCTCGAACCTCGAGCACGCTACGGGTGAAGCGCGAGCGCTCACGGGCATCGCTCAGCAGCCGGTCACGAACCTCGCGCGACAGCTCGACGTGGACGAAGCAGCGGTTCAGCTCGCGCGCGGACTGACCTTGCACGTTGGTGGTCCCGCCCAGCCGATCGGTGTCCTCGCCGAACAAGCCAGCCTCGAGCTCCGGCAGCTCGACGCGCAGCTGCTCGAGCACGCGACGCGAGTACTTGGTCCCGCGCGTGCTGCCCGACGAGACGATCACCTCGGGGTCACCGGCCTCGCCGTCGCGGTCGAACCCGTGCAGCTGCACGATCGCGTAGGGTTGCAGGGCGAGCACCCGACGAGTCACTCGTGCATAAGGGTGGCCGTGCGCATGCGCGGCGTCGGCCGGGTTGCCCTGGTTGGCGGCGTGCTCTCGCTTGCTGCCGTCGGCCTGGCGATGGCGATGGACCGTGTTGACGAACAGCGCTCGGATCGGGGCCTTGCCAGGCTCGCTCTCGAGCAGCAGCGCGACCGCGATCTCGCCCGTGCCTTGATCGAAGAAGCAGTGCGGCGCCTGCAAGAGCAGCTCGTTGCGCCCGCGCAGGCGACCGCGGCGGATCACGTAGGCCCCGGCCCCGCGCAGCCGCTCGGCGCTCTCGCTGACGACCCACAGCCGCATGCCATCGACCTCGATCGCCGACAGCTCGACCCGGGCCATGCTCGCCAGCGCCGTCGCCCGTCGGCGCGCGTTCCCAGCCAGCTCGCCCTGCTCGGCGTGCCGCAAGAGCAGCTCGATCAGCTGCTCGAGCGCCTCGACCTCGTGACCGGGCAGCTCGATCCAGCGCTCGCGCTCGCGCTTGGGCCAGAGCAGCTCGCGGAGCTGCTGACGATCGAGCACCTGCTCACGCGCGAGCGGATCCGCCAATGGTTTATCGCTCGTCACACACCCCTCGCTGCAGGCCACGCCGCCGAGCAGCAAAGCGACGAGCAGCAAGCCACGGGTCGACCTCGCTGGATCCCTGCGCATCACTAGTCTCCCTCCCGCAGCCCATCGACCGACGCGGGCAGCGTCTCGGTCCAGCTGACCGCGGGCTTGCTGCGATCTCCTGCGCCACGATGGAAGGCGCGGATCCAGACCCGGCCCGCGTCGATCGTGACGCGGACCTCGTGGCGGCCAGGCGCGATGTCCTCGCCGAGCACGACCGGAAGGCTGACCACGTCGAGCGGGGCGCCTTGCTCGCCCTCGAGATCGACGAAGCGGATCGCTCGGCGGCGATCGACCTGCTGCTCGTGCTCGTCGAACAGCCCGCGCGCGTCGAGCCGATAGTGATGATCGACCTCGCTGATCTGCTCGAGCGCGACGCCGCTGCGTCGCTCGACCGCGCCGTCATCGAGCAGCGTGTGCAGCTCGACCCGCTCGGTCATGCGCGGCACGTAGACCACGACGTTGACGACCAGCGCCTCGGGTCCGGGCTTGTCGATCGGGATCACCAGCGAGCGCGAGGTCAGCTCGTGGACGGTCCGCCGCCGCGCGACCGGGTGCTCGCCGACCAGGATCGGACGATCGATCCACGCCCGCAGCCGCTCGCGCTTGCCCGAGCCGTCCTCGCCAGCGGAGCGGCGACTCGGACTGTCCAGCTCGACCTCGACGCGACGCCAGCCGCTGCGCTCGCTCAGCCGCATGCGCCCGCGCGTGCTCGTCAGGCGGTGCTTGGTCGTGTGCCCGTCGATCGTGATCAGCAGGTTGCGGCCGAGCAGGTCGGGCTCGGTCTGCCAGTGCAGCTCTGGCGCAGCCGGACCGACCGCGCCGAGATCGATCGTGAAGCTGCGCCCGAGCTGCAGCTCGCTGAACAGACCGGACGTCCAGCGGCCGCGCAGCCGTCGATCGGCGTCGTCGTCGAGCTGCTCGAGCAACGAGCGACGCCGATGACGTCCGAGCGGATCGACGCTCGTCCAGGGCCCGGGATCGAAGCCCTCCTCGCCCGAGCGATCGCCACCGAGCAGCTGCGCGATCAACCATTCGCCGGTCGGCGTGGGCCCTTCGGGAGCGCCCAGCTCGAGCGGCTGCAGGCGGACCTGCGCGAGCACCTCGCTGGTCATCGCGTGGCGCTCGAGCTCGCGAAAGTTGCTCGGCAGGATCGGGAACCACGTCCGAGTGTCGAGCACCGGGTAGCGCCAGCGGGTCCGCTCGTGCGTGGCCGTGCTCCACGGCTCGGCCAGCCGCGTCGGGACCTCGGGCCAATAGCCATAGCCGCGGATCAGCAGCGAGTCCGTCGAGCGCAGCTCGACCTGCGTCGCGCCGCTCGGAACGATCGTGCGCAGCGACTGCGGCTCAGACACTGCGTACCAGCGAGCCTCGGCCTCGCGCGGACCTCCGGCCCGCCGTCCCTCGAAGCGCGAGCGCACCGGCGGGTCCCCCTCCCAGCGGGTCCGCGAGAGCTCGTTGCCAGACGAGTCGAGGAAGCGCAGCTCGAGCGCGGGCGGGTTGGATACCTTCGGCCACCAGTCTGCGAACTCGGCGACCACCCGAACATCGAAGCGCAGCACTCGGCTGGCCAGATCACCTTGCTCGGGCACCGTATAGATCGGACCGGCCGGGCGCGGATCGTCGGCGTCACCGGTGCTCGCCGGACCACGCAGGCGATGCAGCCAGACCATCGGGATCGCCCGAACATCGGGCTCGAGCAGCTCGCTGCCGCTCTCGCTGATCCGCTTGGGCCGATCGGACAGGCGGGTCGGATCGGTGTCGGTCTCGACCACCTCGAGCTCGACGCTCATCGCGCTGTCGGCCTCGAGCACCAAGGTGTGGACGCCCTCGGGTACGCGCAGCGTGTGCTCCCCAGCTCCGGCGTCGAGCAGCCGCTCGCTGCTGCCCTCGAGATCGATGCGGGTCACGTGGAGCTCGCCGGGTCGCGCGAGATCGCTGGCCAGCGAGCTGTGCAGGCCAAGCTCGGCCGGACCGACCACGTTGAACGCGAGCGAGCGCATCGGCGTGACCCGCAGGCGCGCTTGCTCGCCGATCAGCTCGCGCGGCAGTCGAAAGCCGGTCTCCCACACCGCCAGCGCCGAGTAGTCGCGGTTCGACTCGCCGACCGCCGCGAGCCGCTCCCACACCCACCGCAGCTTCGAGCGCCGCTCGTCCTCGGTCAGCTGCTCCCAGCCCCGGTAGGTCAAGCCGCCGACCAGCTCCTGCCGCTGCTCGGGTGCGAGCTGCAGCGAGCGGAGCTTGCGGTTGTCGGCCGGTCGCGGGCGGTGAACGTAGACGCGGGCGAGACCGACCACCTGGGACGCCGGCACGTCGGGGATCAGCCGCAGCGAGAGCAAGCGATCCTCGTCGCCCGGCGGCAAGCGGATCCGAGTCAGGCGATCGTCGGTCAGCTCGCGCGCGTCGCCGACCATGAACGAGTTCTCGAACCGCCAGCCATGCTCGGTCCCCTCGGCCTTGCTCTGGCGCGTACCGATGTCGATCGTCTGCTGCCAGATCAGCTCGTCTTCGAGCGTGGTCAGGCGCAGCTCGATGCTGTAGCTGAACTCGGCCGTCTCGTCATAGACGCTGCCCTCCGGCAGCACGAGGTGGGTGATCAGCTTGAGCGAGCGATCGTTGGGCGCGAGCCGAAAGCGTGGGCCCTGCAGCTCGTCGACCACGTAGTAGTTGATGCGATCGGCGCTCGCGAGCTTGGCCGCCATCGGCGAGGACACCTGCGCGGCGATGTCCTCGCGAGCCAGCGTCAGCCAGCCGAGCCCGACCAGCGTGAGCAAGAGCATCGCGACCGCGAGCACGGCCCGCGGCGCGGTCCCGCCGTGACGGGGGAGCGCCCGCAGACGCGCGGCGATCCGCTCGGCCTCGTCGGCGTGCTCGCGTCGCGCTCGGTTCTCCCTGATCTCCCTGATCTCCCCGCTCTCCCCGCTCTCCCCGATCTCCCCGGTCTCCCCGATCATGGCGCCCGCTCCTCGCTCGAGGTCGATCGCGCTGCGCCCGACGAGGCGAGCGGCAGCTCGATCAGCAGCATCACCTGCGGTCGCGCGAGCGCCTGCCGACGCAGCCAATCGACCGGGTCGCTGATCGTCGAGACCCGCCCGAGCACGCGACCTTCGAGCGAGGGATCGAGCAAGATCAGCGCCCGCGCGCCACCGTGCGGATCATCCTCGCTCGGGACCTGCTCGATCAGCAGGAAGGGCCGCGCCCACTCGCGGCCGATCCCGCTGCGCAGCCGCAGCAACGGGCGATCCGCTCGCACGTTGGTCGGCAGCAGCGTCGGCCCGATCTCGCCCGCGAGCAGGCGCTCGAGCAGGCGCAGCAGGTGGAGGTTGTTGGTCTGGGCGTAGCGCTCGGCCAGCGCGACGGCGACCTCGAACTCGCTCTCGATCACACCATCGCGGCTGGGATCGCGCGACAGCGGCCGGATCCTGCGCGTGCTCGTCGGCAGCTCCTCGGGCCGCGCGGGCTCGATCGCTGCGCTCATCCACGCGACCTCCGGGCTCGGCTCGAGCGGCCAGCCCAGCATGTCCAGCCGACGTCGGGCATCGTCGGCGCGCCAGTCGGCGAAGCGCTCGCGGATCTGCGTGCTGAACCACAAGGTCAGCGCAGGCTTCTCGCCGAGCTCGCGCGTGTACTCGATCTGCGGCACGCCAGCGCCCGTCAGGCGGTAGAGCGCCTCGGATCCGTCGGCGACCCGAAAGTCGTCGGCGAGCCACCCGAGCGGGCCCTCGGGCGCAAGCAGATCTGCGACGCCGCCGAGGTCCTCGTCGAGCGCACGCAGCTCGTCCACCGTGTCGAGCACCGCGTGCTCGTCGGGCCCGAGCGCCGGGTGCCCAATGCCGATGATCAGCGAGCGGGTGATCCCTCGCCAAGCCGCGAGCCCGCGGATCTGCATGATCATCGCCCCACCCCCGACGCTGCCGCGCTCGATCAGCGTGCGATCGATGCCTTGATGAAACGCCTGGAAGGGCGTCCGCAGGTTGCCCGCCTCGGCCGGGTCGGGATCGGCGAGATCGAACTCGCCCGTGCCCTCGTCGGCTCCCACGTGGACCCGCGTGGGCCGACCGTCGGCGCCCGCGATCAGCAGCGCCCGCGCGCCCGCGACCTGCCACAGCTCGGCCGCGAGCCGCCAGGTGTAGAGCTCGCGGTGCGGGTGCGGGACCTCGAGCGCCAAGGGCCGCGCAGCGCCGCGCCGAACCACCACGGTCCCCCACCCGGCCGTGCTGCGAGCCTCGCGATCTTGCAGCACGATCACGCACTCGTTGCCCTCGTCCAGCTCAGCCTCGCACTCACCGAGCGCGATCACTCGATAGCCGATCAGGCTCGCCCGCGCGGCCAGGGCCCTCAGCCGGCTCGCGGCGTCGAGCGACTCGGCCTCGCCGGGCCCGAGCGCCACGCCGCGCCCCAACCTAACCAAGGGTGCGGCCAGCTGCTGCTCGAGGAACACCAGCTCGGCCTTCGAGGGCGGCACGAAGCCAGCCCCGCTGCGTCCAGCCGGCTCGCGCTGCGCCATCGCGTCGGCGAGCATCCCCAGCAGCGGCGCGTCCGAGCGCTCGACCTGGCCCGGCTCGCTCAGCTCGCTCAGCAGCACCCGCTCGAGCTCGGCCCGCGGCACCTCCAGCACCGCCAAGGGATCGCGGCCCTCGTCGCGGACCAGCGTGTCGGGCAGCGACCACGAGAGCTCGAGCTCCTCGGGCCACAGCTCGTCGAATTGGAACTCGTCCGGGATGCCGCGCAGGGACAGCGTCGGCTCGCTCGACGAGGCTCGCACGACCACCTTGGAGCGCCCCTCGAACGCCGCCATCGCCAGCTCGATCGCTCGCGGTCGCAGGCGGGTGCCTGCGCTGACGCTCTCGTGACCGGCGACCAGCACCGCCCGGCAGTCGGTCCAGCGGCACAGCACCGCCGCGACCTCGGCCGCCGGCGCCTCCTCGACCGGCATCGGCACGACCAGCACCGGGCCGGTCGCCTCGGGCACGATCAACGCGTGCGGCCAGCCTCGCCGCTCGCCCAGCTCTTGCTCGAGCACCGCGAGCACTTGCCGACGGGGCCCCGCGGCTCCTCGCCCGGTCTGCCAGCTCCCGACCGAGACGACCTGCAGGCCGAGCCCGCTGGCGGACTTGCTCACGCGATCGGGCACCGCCAGCGTCTGCTGGCTCGTCCGCTCCGGCGCGTCTGACCACTCGGCCAACGCCGTCCAGAGCTTGTCGTGCTCGTGCAGCTCCGCCTGGCTAGCCGGCGCGACGTCGGGCGGCAGCGTCTCGGCCTCGATCCGCGCGAGCGCCAACACCCCGATCGGCGAGCGGACCAAGCGGGTGCTCGCAGGCTGGACCGGCGCGCGGGCCTCGGGCTGAGCCGGCGCGACGACCTCGAGCACGAACCCGAGCAGGCTGCCGATCGCAAACCCGAACACCGACGTGGTGATGCCCGGCAGCAACACCCCGCGCACGCTCTTGCGGGCGAGCATCTTGGCCGCGAGCAGGCTCGAGAGCAGGTAGCCGAACCCATAGGTGTCGCTGATCTTGAGGTCCGGGAACATCGGCGTGAGCGCGAAGCCCAGCGCGACCTTCCACAGGAACGCGAGCGTGAACACCAGCACCAGCTTGCGCGGGCCCTCGAAGTCCATGTGCTTGATCACCGGCAAGCGCAGGAACCCACGCACGAGGTAGAGCACGACCATCGCCTCGCCGACCGTCGCGAGCAGCTTGAGCGGCGTCAGCCACAGCAGCGCGAGCAGGGCCGGAACCAAGATCCCGTTGAAGTCCCAGCCATAGGTCAGGTTGAACTGCGCGGCGATCACCGCGGTCGTCAACAGGATGATGTGCGCCTTGGCGTGGTCGACGAAGTTGATCGCCGCGTTCTCGTAGGTCAGCTCGACGCTGCTGAGCGAGAGGTTGGTGTAGGGCAGCAATACGAACGCGACGATCAGGTAGGTGACCCCGACCTGGACGCCGAGCTGCATGAGCCCGCGCGGCAGCGGCGGCTTCCACAGCATGTTGGCGGTCAGCGGGACCA
>CBFGLP010001482.1:0-10483 GCA_965649595.1 uncultured Myxococcales bacterium
AGTCCGGCATCGACACGCGCTCGGGGTTCAAGAAGCGCTCGAAGAGCAGGTCGTACTGGATCGGATCGATGTCGGTGATCCGCATCGCGTAGGCGACCAGGCTGCCGGCACCCGAGCCGCGACCGGGGCCGACCGGCACGCCGATCTGCTTGGCCTGGCGAATGAAGTCCCACACGATCAGGAAGTAGCCGGGGAACTGCATGTCGATGATGATCTGCAGCTCCCGCTCGAGGCGCTCGCGGTAGAGGTCGGGGTCGAAGCTACGACCCATCGCGCGCAGCTCGGCGAAGCGCCTGTCGAGGCCCTCGCGGGCGATCTTGCGCAGGTAGCCGGGCACGTCCTCGTGGATGCCCTCGGGCATCGGAAAGTCGGGCAGCTCGGGCTTGCCGAGCGAGAGCTCGACGTTGCACATCGCCGCGATCCGGGCGGTGTTCTCCATCGCCTCGGGGTAGCGGGAGAAGTAGGCCCACATCTCCTGCGGGGTCTTGATGAAGAACTCGGTGCAGTCGTGCTTGAGCCGCTTCTCGTCCTTGATCGTGCGCCCCATGCCCATGCACATCAGCACCTCGTGGGCGTAGGCCTCGCTGCGGTTGACGTAGTGGCAGTCGTTGGTCGCGACGATCGGCACGTCGAGGTCGCGGCCGAGCTGGGCGAGCGTCGCGTTGACCTGCTCTTGCAGGTCCATGCCGTTGGGCTGCAGCTCGAGGAAGTAGCTGCCCGGTTCGAAGATGTCGCGATACTCGCGGACCGTCTCGCGGGCGGCGTCCATGTCTCCGGCGGTGATCAAGCGAGAGATGTGGCCGCCGAGGCAGGCCGACAGCCCGATCAGCCCCTCGCTGTGCTCGCGGAGGATCTTTCGATCGATGCGGGGGTTGTAATAGAACCCGTCGATGTGGCCGTAGCTGACCAGCCGCTGGAGGTTGCGGAAGCCGACCTCGTTCTTGGCCAGCAGCACGAGGTGGTAGTTCTTGCGATCGCTCTTGGCCTTGGCCTCGCCGTCGGCGATGTAGGCCTCGCAGCCGAAGATCGGCTTGACGCCAGCGGCCTTGGCCTGCTGGAAGAACTGAATCGCACCGAACATGTTGCCGTGGTCGGTCATCGCCACGGCCTTCATCCCGCGCTCGCGGACCTTGGTGCACAGGTCGCTCATGCGGATGGCCCCGTCGAGCAGCGAGTACTGCGTGTGCAGGTGCAGGTGGGCGAAGTCGTCGCTGCCCGGGAGACCGCTCGCGCTCGAGCCTTGCGCGCCGGAGTTCGGATCGCTCGCCATGGCGCAGACGATACTTCCCCGCGCCGCGATCGGGGATGGCCCCCGATGACTGACTCGCCGGAATTCGAGCTCTACCAGGCCCTCCTCGACGAACGCGGGAGATCTCCCAAACGGAGAACCTCACGCACGGAGAGTCGCTCCGTACGCGCCGGCTCGCGCTCGTCCTGGGATCAGGAACAGTCAGTGATCGACGTGCGCGAGCGGGACCCGAGCCTATACATGCTCGGCCCTCGATGTTGATCCGCCAGCTCGTCCTTGCCGGCACGGGAGTCGTCGTCGCCCTGGCGCTCCACCTCGCCGTGATCATCGGCGCCGTGCGCCGTCACGTGCTCGACGAGCCCGGGCCGTGGCGCATCGTCGGCTTCATCTTCGCGCTGCTGCTCGCCCACCTGGGCGAGATCGTCGCCTACGCCCTGCTCTTTCGGCTCGGCGCGGCCTGGGACCTCGGCAGCCTGCAGGGCGCGTTCGCGGGCAGCGCGAGCGACTACTTTTACTTCTCGACGATCACCTACACGACCGTGGGCTTCGGCGACATCACGCCCCCACAGGATCTGCGCATCGTCACCGCCGTCGAGGCGCTCGACGGCATGTTCATGGTCGGGGTCTCGACCTCGGCGATGTTGGTCGCGCTGTCGCGCATGGTCACGGCCCGACTCGGACGCGGGAGCATCTAAGGCGGCACGCACGAGAGCTCGTCGTCCACGACCTCGCAGACCAGCGCGCCCGTGCGCCCGCGCAGGCGCAGCTCGGTCGTTTTGGGCCGCCACTCGAGCACCAAGGTGTCGTGCGACTCGAGCTCGAAGAGCGCGCTGATCCAATCGGTCCCGGTCCACAGCACCGGCTCGTCGAGCTCGCCCGTGTGGCCATCGCGTCCGAGCTCGACGTGCTCGATGTCCGGATCGAACGCGACCTCGCGCGCCTCGAGATCGTGGTGGGCACGGGCGCTGCCCTCGAACACGAGGTCACCGATCTGGCAGGCGCTAAAGCTCAGCAGCAACTGCCCGCGGATCTCGAAGGTCGAGATCAGCTCGGCGTCGAGGATCGGCGAGTCCACCCGCATGAAGCCGTGCGCGAACCCGTCCTCGTCGACTAGCTCGGGGCCTGGGCAGGCAACCAGCACGTAGACGCTGGTCCCGGCGAGCGCCCGGGGGGCGACCCAGATCGGACCTGCGTCGCTGTCTTGGGCCTCGACGAACACCTCGTGGATGAACTCGGACAGCAGCTGGCGAGCGCGCCCGTCGTTGACAATCTCGTCGGCGATCTCGTTGGTGCTCGCCTCGTCGACGACGCCGGTCGGGTTGGCGATCGCCTCGCGCAAGCCCTCGATGTCGAGCGCGGGCCAGTGAATCGGCTCGAGCTCGGGTGTACAGGCGAGCACTAGGATCGTGACGAGCAATGCCGCCTCGAGTCGGGTCACCTCAAAACCTCCAGTACAGGTTCAGCGCGGGCGTGACCGCCAGCGGAATCAGCGGGCGAAACGCCCAGACGTTGATGGCCAAGCGCAGGTGCGTGTTGCGACCGAAGCGAAGCTCGGCCGCGAGCTCGAGCCGGACCGTGTGCTCGAAGCGGCGGCGGACCCACTCGACCGAGCGTAGGCCGACGATCAGCCCGGGCTCGACCTCGGCCTGCACGTCGGTGGCCTCGACGACCGAGGTCATGACCGGCAGCCGCCCGCCGAAGCTCAGAGCCAGCCGCCGAGCGATGAACACCTCGACGTAGGGCATGAACGCCAGCGAGCGCTGGGCCAAGCTGGCGTCGACGAGCAGCTCGTCGCCGCGGTAATCGCCGCTGACCGCCGTCGCCTGATAGCCCATGCCCAGGTGCAGGCCCAGATAGGACGTGATCGGGAAGCTGTGCCACAGCTCGAGCGGGGCCGACACGAGGTGAAAGCCGCCGAGCTCTTGGCGCAGATCGCCAGGCAAGAACCAAAACGTCCGCGGGTTGAGGTAGGTGAATCCGACGCGGCCACCGAGCGCGTACCAGCGCGAGTCGAGGAACGTGAGCTTGGACTGCAGGCTGACGATCCCCGCCGCGGCGTGGGCCAGGTTCACGGACAGATCGAGGCGGCCCCGAACAGGCGCGACCGTCAGCCCGAGGTTGACCACGAAGGTCTGCGTCTCGCTCGCTAGCAGATCGACGTCGAGGCGGACCCGCGCCGTCTCGGCGTAGGCAGTGTGCGGGGTGATCCGCTCGCGCGGCGACCTCGAGTCGCGCGGGTGCACGCAGGCGCAAGCGAGCGCCAGCGCCACGAGCGAGGCAGTCGTGAGCTCGTGCGCGAGCCGAGGCTGGACCACGAACCGACGCTAGCAGCGAGGCGTCGCTCGAGCGTGGGCTAGCGATTCAGCAACCACCGAGCGCCCGATCGGGCTCACGACGGCTCGCTACGCCTCGCGCTTGTTCGGCTGCGATCGCTGTGCCAGAGCAACGCCAAATGGCGGATGCCCGGTTCGAGGCCAACCTGGCGTGGCTGCTCGCATGCTTTTTGCTGGCGAGCCTCGCGTGCAGCGAGCACGAAGCGGCGCGCGAAGCAACGGTACGTCCGGTCAAGACCTTCGAGGTGGGCGCGACGATCGGCGGGTTCAGTCGCGAGTGGCCAGGTCGGATCGAGCCGACCCAGAACGCCGAGATGTCGTTCAACGTCGCCGGTGATCTGGTCGAGCTCCCCATCGAAGAGGGCATGGCCGTCGAGCGCGGCCAGCTGCTCGCGCGGCTCGACGCGCGCGAGTTCCGGGCCCGGCTCGACGCCGAGCAGGCCCAGTACCGCTTCGACAAGATCGAGCACGAGCGCATCGCCGAGCTGGTCGCGCGAGACGCCGCGGCCCGAGCCGACCTCGATCGCCAGGTCCGTGCGCTGGGCGTCAGCAAGGCCGCCGTCGAGCGAGCCAAGAAGACGCTCGGGGACGCCAAGCTGATCGCGCCCTTCTCGGGCACCGTGGCCAAGCAGCTGGTCGACAACTTTCAGAGCGTCGCGGCCAAGCAGCCCGTGCTGATCTTGCAGGACGCGTCCCGCTTCGAGGTCGTGACCCACGTGTCGCAGCGCGACTACGCCGCTGCCAAGCCGGGGCTGACGATCGCGGAGCGCAACCTTCGGTCGGAGGGCCGCGTCCACGTTGTCCTCGACACGCACCCGCACCTGCGGATCCCAGCGCAGCTCAAGGAGATGGCCTCGGTCCCCGATCCGATCACCGGCACCTTCGAGGTCACCTGGAGCTTTGATCCGCCGCAGGACGTGATGATCACCCCGGGCATGACCGCCACGGTGCTGCTCGGCGGCCTCGACATCGACGCCGCCGTCGGCGTGCTCGTGCCGATCGAGGCGGTGGTCGGCTCCGACGAGGGCGGAGCGCACGTATGGGTGCTCGACCGCCAGACCATGGCCGCGAGCCGAACGCTGGTCGAGATCGCCGAGCTGCGCGGCGACTCGGTCCGGGTCACCGCCGGGCTCGCGGGCGGCGAGCTGATCGCAACCACTGGCGTTCATGAGCTGCGCGAGGGCCTGGTGGTCTCGCGCTTCGAGGACATCTACGGCGACGTCGCGCGTGCGCGGGACTGACGAGGCGCGAGCGATGAACCTCGGCGAGTGGGCACTTCGCATCAAGACCGTGACCTTGACCTTCGCGGTCATGCTGCTGTTCGGCGGGTCCATCTCGTTCCTCGGCCTGAGCCGGCTCGAGGATCCCGAGCTGACCATCAAGGACGCGCTAGTCGTGACCCCCTACCCCGGCGCCAGCGCGGCCGAGGTCGAGCGCGAGGTCACCGACCGGATCGAGCAAGCGGCTCAGTCGCTCGGCCAGGCCAAGTACGTGCGCTCGAACTCGATGCCGGGCCTGTCGATCGTCAAGGTGACGATCGAGGACCGCTACGACGCGACGATGCTGCCGCAGGTGTGGGACGAGCTGCGCCGCAAGGTCACCGACATGCAGGGCCAGCTCCCGCCGCGGGCCGGGCCCTCGGTCGTCAACGACGACTTTGGTGATGTCTACGGGGTGTTCATCGCGCTGACCGGGCCCGAGTACAGCTACGCCGAGCTCGAGGAGTACGCCAAGCAGCTGCGCCGCGAGCTGCTGCTCGTCGAGGACGTCGCCGAGGTCCAGCTGGTCGCGACCCGCCCGGAGGTCGTCTACGTCGAGTACGGCGCCGAGGCCAAGCTCCGCACCGGGCTCTCGCCGCAGCAGCTCGGCGAGGCGCTCGAGGCCAAGAACCTCGTCGCCGACGGTGGAGCGGTCGCGGTCGGGAGCGAGCTCATCCGCGTCGAGCCGAGCGGCGGGATCACGCGGGTCAGCGACTTCGAGGACGTCCTGCTCGAGAACCCGCAGACCGGCGCGCTGGTGCGGCTCGGCGACTTCACGACCCTTCGCCGCGGCTACCTCGATCCCCCGACCGACCTCCTGCGCGTCGACGGCACCCGAGCGATCGGCCTCGCGATCTCGACCGCGCCCGGAGGCAACGTCGTGACCATGGGCGAGGCGCTGGACCAGCGGACCCGCGAGCTCGACTACCTGCGCCCCCACGGCGTCGATCTGCACGTCATCTCGCTGCAGTCCGCGGCCGTGACCACGGCGATCAACGGCTTCATGGTCAACCTGATCGAGGCCGTCGCGATCGTGATCGTGGTCCTGCTGATCTTCATGGGCCCGCGCAGCGGGCTGATCATCGGCGCGATCCTGATCCTGACGATCGCCGGGACCTTCATCACGATGGACCTCGACGGCATCGCGCTCGAGCGGATCTCGCTCGGGGCGCTGATCATCGCGCTCGGCATGCTGGTCGACAACGCGATCGTTGTTACCGACGGGACCTTGATCGGGCTCGCACATGGCCAGACGGCTCGCGAGGCCGCGGCGGCGACGGTCAAGCAGACCGCGCGTCCGCTCTTGATCGCCACGATTATCGCGATCCTGAGCTTCGCCGCGATCGGGACCTCCGACGACGCGACCGGCGAGTACTGCAGCTCGCTCTACAAGGTGCTGCTCTACTCGCTCTCGCTGAGCTGGGTGACCGCGGTGACCGTCACGCCGGTGCTCTGCGTGATGTTCTTGAAGCCGCCCAAGCCCAAGCCCGAGCCCGAGCAGCGCTCCAAAGCGAGCGCGGGCGGCCGCTTGCTGCGGCTGCACGAGGCCGTGGTCGCAGCCGCAGCGCGCCGACGCTGGCTGACGGTGCTGCTGACCCTCGCGCTGCTGGCCGCCGCGCTCGCGGGCTTCGCTGCGGTCAAGCGCAGCTTCTTCCCCGACTCCACGCGGCCGCAGCTCATGGTCGACTACTTCGCGCCGAGGGGGACCCACATCGAGCAGACCGAGCTGCAGCTAGCCGCGATCGAGGCGTGGGTCGCCGAGCAAGACGGCGTCACGCAGGTCGCGTCGGTCGTCGGTCGAGGGGCGCCGCGCTTCTTGCTGACCTACGCGCCCGAGGAGCCCGACAGCGGCTACGCACAGCTCTTCGTCGACGTCGACGACTACGAGCGGCTCCCCAAGCTGCAGGCCAAGCTGCAAGCCGAGCTCGAGCGCCGCTTCGTCGACGGCAATGGCAACACCAAGCTGTTCCTGCTCGGGCCCGGCGAGGGCGGCAAGATCCAGATCCGGATCAGCGGACCCGATCCCGATCGCCTGCGCGTGCTCGCCCGCGAGGTCATGGAGCTGCTCGAGGACGCGGGCGCCCGGGGGGTTCGTAACGACTGGCGCGAGCGCGTCATGACCCTCCGGCCGGTGCTCGCCGAGGAGCCAGCGCGCCTCGCTGGCGTCGATCGGCAGGACGTCGCGCGGGCGATCGAGGCGACCTTCGAGGGCCGCCGGGTCGGCGTCTATCGCGAGGGCGACAAGCTCTTACCGGTGATCCTCCGCGTGCCCGAGCGCGAGCGCGAGGACATCGCTCGGGTCGAGAACGGGCAGATCTGGTCGCCCACGGGCAGGCGATGGATCCCCCTGCGTCAGGTCCTCGCCGGGATCGAGACCGTCGAGCTCGACGACCTCATCCGCCGCCGCGATCGCCTGCCGACGATGACGATCCACGCCGATCCACCGCTCGGCACGCTCGCCGACGAGACCCTCGATCGCGTGCTGCCCGAGATCGCTGCGCTCGACTATCCGCAGGGCTACGGGTTCGAGCTCGGCGGCGAGACCGAGCGATCCAGCGACGCTCAAGCGGCCCTGGCCGGCAGCGTGGCCATGTTCGGGCTGCTCATGATCCTGATGACGATCGTGCTCTTCGACGCCCTGCGCCAGCCGCTGGTGATCTGGATGTGCGTGCCGCTGTGCATCATCGGCGTGACCCTCGGCCTGCTGGTGACCGACAACCCGTTCGGGTTCATGGCCTTGCTCGGGCTGCTGAGCCTGGTCGGGATGTTCATCAAGAACGCGATCGTGCTGATCGACGAGATCGACCTGCGCATCCGCGAGGGCACGCCGCGCTTCTCGGCGGTCGTCGGCGCCTCGTCCAGCCGCCTGCGCCCGGTCAGCATGGCCGCCCTGACGACCATGCTCGGGATGATCCCGCTCTTCACCGACGCGTTCTTCGTAGCGATGGCGGTGACGATCGTGTTCGGCCTGGGGATCGCGACGATCCTGACCTTGGTGATCGTGCCGGTCGTCTACGCGGTGGTCTTCAGGATCCGCGCCGACGAGGTTTGAGCCGAGCGCTCGTCACCCTCCGCAGGAGTCGGCGAGGTTGTCGGCGATCGTCACGCTCCCGCCGACCGCCAGCTTGTCCGCGAACGCCTCGGCATTGCAGGTCGGGAAGTCGTTGTTGCCGGTGATCACCACGTTGCCCTGCACGCTCGACAGCGTCTGGAGGCCGGGGATCGCGGCGAGGTTGAAGTTGTTCTCGATCTCGAGGTCGCCGCCGATCGCCTGCAGCTGGTTCATGCCGCCGACGTTCGAGAGCGCCTCGTTCTGCTCGATCCGCAGATCGCCGGGCAGCTGCTGTAGCCCCGAGAGCCCGGCGATGTTGGTCAGCTGGAAGTTGCCGTTGATCGTGACCTCGAACGCGAGCTGTAGGTTCGCCATCCCGTTGAGGTTCTTGAGCGCGTCGTTGTCGAAGATCTGCAGCTCGCCGAACACCTCGGTCAGCGACTCGAGCCCCTCGACGTTGGTCAGCGACGCGTTCTCGCGGATGTAGAGCCGACCGGTGACCAGCTCGAGGTTGCTGAGCCCGTCGAGCTCGATCAGCGCCGGGTTGTTCCAGATCAGCAGGTCGCCACCGACCCCGTTGAGCTGGCTGGGCCCGAGGCCGGTCAGGGTGTTGGAGAAGCCGATCCGCAGCAGCTCGCCGACGGTCTGCAGCGAGTTGAGCCCGAGGATCTCGAGGTTCGGGTTGCCCCAGAGCGAGAGGCCCGCTTCGATCGTCTGGACGTTGCTCAGGCCCGCGGTGCTGATCAAGTTGGGGTTCTGATCGATGCGCGCGAGCCCGTTGATCTCGGTCAACCCGGACAGGCCGTCGACGTCGAGCAAGTTGGGGTTGTCCTCGAGCCAGAGATCGCCGCCGAGCCAAACGAGGTTGGTGAGCCCGTCGAAGTGGGCAACGCCGCTGCGCCACACGTAGAGCGGGCCGTCGATCCCGACCAAGGGCTCGAGCCCGTCGAGGTTGGCGAGGCTCGGCATGTCGACGATCACCAAGAAGCCATCGATCGTCTCGACCGACTTCAACCCGAGCGAGCCGAGCTGCGGGTTGAGCTGGTAGAGCACGTTGCCGCCGATCGCCCCGATGCCCGCGAGCCCGCTCGCGTCGGTCAGCGAGATGTTCTGCACGACCCGCAGGCCGCCGTTGAGCCCGATCATGCCCGACAGGCCGTCGAGGTTCTGCAGGCTCGAGTTGCCCTCGATGTTGAGGTCGCCGTAGGTGCCCGGCAGGCTCGACAGCCCGTCGATGTTCAGCAGCGAGGGGTTGAAGGTGACCGAGATGAACTGCTTGACGTCGACCAGCCCGTCGAGGCCGTCGAGCGTCAGCAGCGAGGGGTTCTCGGTGATGTTGAGATAGGCGGACACCTGGCGCAGGCCCTCGAGCCCGCTCAGGTCGACGAGGTTGAAGCCCTGGCCGATGTACAGGTGCTCGCCAATCAGGCGCAGCCTGTCGAGGCCCTTGAAGTTCACGAGGTCGTGATCGTGGATGTAGACGTAGCCGGTGACCTCTTTGAGGCACTCGAGCCCTGACAGCTCGCCGAGCTCACCGGTGATCTCGACGCTGCCATCGATCTTCGTCACGCCGGCGATCTGAGCCAGGACTTCGGGCGAATCGAGCGCGATGTCGCCGGTCTGGATCAGCTCTGGGCACTCTTCTTCGCCGGTCTCGGTGTCCGTCTCGAATCCGGTGTCCGTCGCGATGGCGGTCTCGGACTCGTCGCCGATGTCGTCACCGAAGCCTTCCTTACCGGGAACCTGCTCGGGTCCGCAGGCTATCGGCAGACCCGCGAGCAACGTCACGAAGACCAGCGAAGGTGTGTGGGAGCGAGCCTCGACGCGAGCAGGTAGCGGTGAGCGAGCGGCCTCGCGTTCACCGATCTGTTCCGCGCACCGCGACTTCCCCCCCGTGCGGCGACAACGGTATGGCATGCACATACTCTGCCATCGGACACCGACCCTGGACAAACGACTGACGAACTTCTAGCTTCCGCGCCGCCATGCAACGCACTTTCGCCGCCATCAAGCCGGACGCTGTCGCCGCCGGCCACCAGGGAGCCATCATTTCGGCCATTCAGGAGTCCGGTCTGAAGGTCGTCGCCGTCAAGAGCCTGCGGCTCAGCGAGACCCAGGCGCAGGGCTTCTACTACGTGCACGCTCAACGGCCCTTCTTCGGCGACCTCGTGCGCTTCATGACCGAGGGTCCGATCGTCGCGCTGGTGCTCGAGGGCGAGAACGCGATCCAGCGCTGGCGGGACCTCATGGGCCCGACCGACGCCACCAAGGCGCCGGCGACCACGCTGCGCGGGCGCTTCGGCACGAACATCGAGCGCAACGCCGTGCACGGGTCCGACGCTGAGGAGACGGCCAAGTTCGAGATGGGCTACTTCTTCAGCGGCCTGGAGCTGGCGGGGCTGGGCTAGTTTAGCCCCCCACGGGCGTCGGAGACTCAGCCACGCACGGCCGCTTCGCGGCCGCGATGTCGCTACGCGACATCGGTGGGCTGGTTCCGGGTTCGCAGTCGCTTGCTGGGCCCCCGAGGGGGGCCTTTTTCAATTGCTCCACAGGCGTCGGACTCAGCACCCCAAAGCGGCCTAACTAGCCG
>CBFGLP010001483.1:0-1703 GCA_965649595.1 uncultured Myxococcales bacterium
GTCGCCAGCGCCGGACCGTCGGCCCCGTCTCCGAGCGAGCCGGTCCCGATGATCGTGTGGGTGACGCCGTCGCGGATCACCCGGACGCGGTGGTTGTTCCAGTCGAGCAGGTAGATGTTGCCGTCGGGGCCGACGGTCATGTCCTGCGGCAGGTAGAACTCGGTCTCGAGCGCCGGGAGGCTCTCGGCGCCGAGCCCCGAGATGCCGGTGCCCGCGATCGTGCAGATGTGGCCCGGCGCGGGCTTGCACTCGTCGGCTGGATCATCGTCGCAGCCGGTCAGCGCGAGGGTGCAAGCGAGCGACACGAAGAGGAGCGAGTGAAGGCGCGTCATGATCAGAAGCCTCCCCGGACCATCCGGATCCGGTGGTTGTAGCTGTCGGAGATGTAGAGGTTGCCCTCGGGGTCGAACGCGAGGCCGCTCGGCCGGTTGAGCTGGGCGTCGGCCGCTCGGCCGTAGTCGCCCTCGTTGCCCATCTCGCCGGTGCCCGCGATCACCTCGGTGTCGAGGCTCTCCGGGTCGATCGCCAGCACGCGGTGGTTGAACTCGTCGACGAAGTAGATGCGCCCGTCGGGCCCGGCCTCGACGTCGCGCGGCGTGTTGAGCATGTCCGTCGAGCCGTCGCCGTAGACCGTCTCGATCGTGTCGGCCTGGAAGTCGACGCGACGGATCCGGTTGTTGATCGTGTCGGCGAAGTAGAGCCGGCCCTGCTCGTCGAAGTCGAGCGAGCCGCCGGGCGGCGGGTTGCTGCCCTTGGGGAAGTGGACCTCGGCCATCAGCGGCGAGCCGCCGTCGCCCGAGAAGCCCGGCGTGCCGGTCCCGACCACCGTCTCGATCGTGCCGCCTGCGTCGAACGAGCTGATCCGGCGGATCCGCTGGTTGCGTTGGTCGAGCACGTAGAGCATCCCGTCGGGCCCGAGCCGGACCGCGTGCGGCTGGTTGAGCCGAGCGTCCTCGATCGCGCCGTCACCGGGATCGAAGCCAGCCCCGCGCCCGCACGCGACGTGGACATAGCCGGTGTCGGGGTCGTAGATGCGCAGCTTGTGGTTGTGCCAGGCGGCCAGCAGGAGGCGGCCGTCGTCCAGCTCGATGATCTGCGTAGGATGGTTCAGATCGATCGTGGTCCCGAGCGCGCCCGGCTGCGTGAGGTCGGACTGATCGGGCGGACCGTCGCCCACGAAGTCGGTCCCGATCACCGTCTCGAGCACGCCCGCGTCGGTCAGGCGGCGGACGCGGTGGTTGTTCCAATCGAGGATGTAGGTCCCCGTCGAGGTGAAGCTGACGTCGACGGGCCAGTAAAAGCGCGACTCTTCGAGGCTCAGCCCCTCGCCGTTGAAGCCGGCCTCGCCGGTGCCTGCCCAGGGACAGATCACGCCGGCCTCGTTGGGGCAGGGCTTGGCGCCCGGCTCATCGTCGTCGCAAGCGACGAGCGGGAGCGCGAGCAGCAACACGGACAGGGATGGGAGTCGAAGGCCTAGACGTTTCATGGGCGCCCGTCGGGGAAGGGACGCCGCTAGAGTGCCACGACCGTCGCGATCAGATCACTGGGCGGCGCGCCTTTGCACACGACGGCCCTCACGACGCCCCTGCCAGCCCCGGCAGGGTGCCCCACCGCGCCGGCTCCAGGTCCCCGAAGCGCAGTTGCTGCCGCAAAAATCAGCGTTCTGTGACGCCTCAGCCCTCCGGGCAAGGGGCCATCCATGT
>CBFGLP010001484.1:0-1797 GCA_965649595.1 uncultured Myxococcales bacterium
GTTTTCTTCGCTGCCGGCTTCTCGACCACTGCCGCCGTTTTCTTCGCTGCCGCCTTCTCGACCACTGCCGCCGTTTTCTTCGCCGCCGGCTTCTTCACCACCGGCGTCTCGACGACAGCCGCCGACTTCTTCGCCGCTGCCTTCTTCTCCACCGGCTGCTTCTCCACCTCGACCTTCGCGGCCTTCTTCTTCGACCGCCCCACCGTCTCGACGACAGCCTGCTTGCCCGCCTTCTTCGATGCCCCAGCCTGCTCGCGTCGCTCCACCGCGGGGATCACCGGCGCCTGCTTGCGTTCCGGCGACCACCTCGAGCTCCGAGGCAGCTTCGCCTTCCCGCTCGGCAGCTCGAACACCAGGAAGTACGAGTGGTTCTTCCGCGCGTGGACCTGCTTGATCAGCCGGCTGACCCCCGGCGCGTTCGTCCGCACCAGCACGAACAGGTCCTTGCAGTAGAACCCCATGTCCTCGTAGCCGGTGATGATCTCCACGTGGGTCAGCCGCTGCTTGTTCGCGCTGACCTCGTCTTGGCACTTCACTACCAGCACACCGCCGGTCTTCAGCACCCGCCGCGCCTCGAGCCCGGCCTGCAGGTAGAGCTCGATCACCGCGTCGTGCCACTTCGGGCTGCCCTCCTCGGGCTCGTAGGTGCTGCTGTCCGCGTACGCGTCACGAAAAGCCGTATGCGTGCCCGAGCCGGCCCGGTGATCCTGCGCGCGGCGAAAGAACCCTTCCATGTAGGGCGGATCGAGCACCACGCAGTCGAGGCTGTCGTCACCGAAGGGCAATTGCCGACAGTCGACGCCGTCGCGGTAGTGGACGAACATGTCCCGCGTCTCGCCGGTCGCCAGCTCGATGTCCGACGCGAACAGCTCGTAGTAGCCCGGCTCGACCCGCTTCCAGAACACCCCGCGCCCGTAGGTCACGTCCGCGACCTTGCTGCGGGCCGGCACGTGCAGCTTCATCAGCCTCGCGAACAACTCGCTGTTGTCGCCCGAGGTATAGGCGGAGTTCGTCAGGTCGGAGGTCGACTCGCCACCTTGGATGCGCTTGCGCTCGATGACTTCGGACACGGGCCGGACCCTACCCGATGCCAGCACCCTACCGGCCAGCGCCAGCGCGTGAGTTCGACCCGCCATACCCGCTCCTGCTCTCGGGAGATCCCGCGTATCGGGCGCGGCAGCGAAGCTCCGGATGTGAACGCATCTCGTGCCACGTCTCGGCCCGCATCACGTCGCCGAGCCCCGCTCACGCCCGGACCAAGCTCGCTGCTCTGGGATATAGTCCGCGCGCTCCCTCCACCCGAACTACGTACGACGGAGAGCTCGTGACCACCGCAAACCCCTTCGATTCCCGCGACACCTTCGACCTCGCCGATGGCCGCAAGGGCGTCATCTATCGCCTGCAGGCTCTCGAGGACAAGGGTCTGACCCAGCTCGCCAAGCTGCCCTTCTCGATCCGCGTGCTGCTCGAGGCGGCGCTGCGCAACCATGACGGCTTCCTCGTGACCGACGACGACGTGGCCACGATCGCCGGCTGGCAGCCCCGAGCCGAGCGCAGCGAGATCCCCTTCATTCCTGCCCGCGTGATCCTGCAGGACTTCACCGGCGTGCCCGCCGTCGTCGACATCGCCGCCTGCCGCAACGCGATGGTCGATCTCGGCGGCGACCCGAAGAAGGCCAACCCCGCCGTCCCGGTCGATCTCGTCATCGACCACTCGGTGATGGTCGACAATTTCGGCACCCCGCTGGCGTTTAACCAGAACGTCGAGCTCGAATATGAGCGCAATGGCGAGCGCTA
>CBFGLP010001485.1:0-4441 GCA_965649595.1 uncultured Myxococcales bacterium
GTCGGCCGAGACGACTGCCGACACCGACACGACGGCCGACACGACGGACGCGACCGAGAGCACGGAGTCGACGGACGCGACGGAGTCGACGGACGCGACCGAGAGCACGGAGTCGACGGACGCGACGGAGTCGACGGATGCGACGGAGTCGACGGACGCGACCGAGAGCACGGAGTCGACGGAGTCGACCGACACGACCGAGGAGACCACCGACACCGGCCCCGACCCGATCATCGACACCGACGAGGACGGCGTCCCCGATGACGACGATCCCTTCCCCAACGATCCCGACAAACCCGGGGTCGCGGAGCCCAACGTCGTGTATGCGCATACAGCCTCGCGCTTGTTCACGATGGACGTCGGCACCTACGCGATCACGGACATCGGCAATTTCAGCTTCAACGCCAGCCCCGGCTCGGTCACCGACATCGCAATCGATCGCTGGGGCGTGCTCTATGCGATCACGTTCAACGACCTGTTCGTGTGTGACCCGGGCACGGCCGCCTGCACCTACCTGGCCGACCTGCCGCAGAGCTTCAATGGCCTGACCATGGTCCCGCCGGGCACGATCGATCCCGACGACGACACCTTGCTCGGCATCGCCAACAGCGGCGCTTGGTACCAAATGACCGTGGTCGGTCAGCAAGCGCAGCTCATGCAGATCGGCCAATACGGCGGCGGAATGACCTCGGCCGGCGACGTGTTCTCGATTCAGGGCGAGGGTACGTTCGGCGCCGTCAACAAGCCCGGGGTGGCAAACGCCAACGTGATCGTCGAGAGCGATCCGCTCAACGGCATGGTGATCGGCGAACTGGCGACGACCAACGGGTTCAGCACGATCTACGGCCTCGCGGGCTGGCAGGGGGTGATCTTCGCGTTCAACTCCGGCGGCGAGGTGCTCGAGATCGATCCGGTCCAGGGCACCGTCGAGGTCGTCGTCGACTCGCCGCATTCGTGGTGGGGCGCGGGCGTGTTCACGATCTTGCCGCAGTGATCGGTCGAGAGCTCGGTTGCTTTAGGCGAAAGACCCGCTCGGGTATCCGGGCGGGTCTTTTCGTCGCTCGGTTCTGAGCCGCGGGGCGCTCGGCGCCGGGGCGGGGCTAGCGGTCCCGGGTTGCCAGACGAGCACAGGCGAGGCACCTCTTGATAAGTTGACGATACCCGATCTGTCTCATACGGTGTTTGTGTGAGTCGCTCAGCAGCAATAATGCTGGCCACGTTGATCCCAGTATTAGGGTGTAGCTCGGAGAATAAGGACAATGATCCATGGATCATCACCTGTGGTGATGAAAAAACTGATCCCGACGAAACCTGTGATGATGCCAACGATGCTCCAAGCGAGGGATCAGGGACGCTCTATGGCTGTACGACGCTCGTCGAAGGCTCTCCTGATGACGAGGTTGAAGCGCTGTGGCCGCTGGCTGACGGGTCATTCGTCGCGGCGGGTTCCTTCAAAGACCACGGCTCGCGGCTCGCGTGGATTGGGCGCTTCAGCGGCGCGGGGGAGCGCCTGTGGTTCGCTCAGCCAGCGCCTGGAGATGAATCGCCGTCGTCGCTCATCGATATTGCGCCGGACGCCGCCGACGGCGTCTGGGGCCTGCTGGCGGGGCTCACCTCGTTCGAGCTGTTGCACTTCGATGGAGCCGGGGCGCTCGACGCTCGTGTCGACATCGGGGCAGCGGCCCGGGTCAGCCTCGCTGCGCGCGTGATCGAATCTGTCGGGTCGGAGGTCTGGATCGCCGGCAAGAGCAGGCAGAATCTCTGGCTGGGTCGTCTCGATCGCGAAGCGGGTACGGTCGAGACGCTCTTGCTCGAAGATCATGCAGGCTTCGACGATGACGTGTGGGCGATCGCTAGCAATGAGGCGGAAGTCGCCATTGCGGCGACCGTCAACACGAGCCCCAGCCTCGATGGTGACAGCATCCTCGATCCAACATCGGACGTGCTCTTGATCCGCTTTGACCACCAGGGTAATGAAGTCGGGCGGAGCTTATCGAGCGCAGGGGAGAGGCTGGCGCTCCGCGCTCATGCACTGCTGGACGACGGTGAGGGCAGCTGGATCGTGGGTGGGGTGCAATACGATGCTCGAGACCTCCTCGGTATCGAGGCTGCATGGATCGCCCGGCTCGACCCGCGACCAGGGTGGACGTGGGTTGATCTCGGGCCGCTGGGGCACGGCGCCGCGTTCGGAGATCTGGTCATGATCGAGCGAGACGTGGTCTTCGCCGGAGGCGCCTACGGGGTCATGGCCTTGCAGCAATGGCTAGCTCGTGTTGGTTCGGGTGGAGCGCTGGTCTGGCAGCGATCGAGCGAGTCGGAGCTCGCGTTCAACCACGCGACAGCGGTGGTGCGAGAGACGACGGGGAACCTGCGAATCGCTGGGAAAGCTTGGACGCCGGACGAATCGTCGGTGTTGCGGACTTGCCTCGTGGTGCCCTGAGATCATACTTGGATTTCCAAAAACCGAGGTGAGATGAACGAGATAAAGCCGATCTCCAGATGGGGCTGTCGTATATTTGGTGCTATGTTGGCGAGCGCGTTGACCCTGGTCCCGGCGAGAGTGGGTTACGCATATTGTGTCAGACCCTACGACTTCATTGGGTTCTGGTTGAGCGCCTTTCCCAGCCTCCAGATCCCCGTGTGGGTGAATTCATCGGAGCAGTACTCCGTGGCCCACACCGGGCGCTCCGCGCAAGATGTCGCGCGTGTTCTACTCGAAGTGATCGCTAGGCATAACGAGACGGTCATCGCACCGAAGCTCTACTTCGCTGGTTTTGTCGACGACGATCTCCTGCCTGGTCAGGCCAATGCCGTGCTGAATCTCCAGGCGGGGATCACTGTCCTGAGCTATCAATGCAACATTATCAATGTTCAGAACGAGGGCGATCTGTGTGGGGCAATATCGAATACTAAAGTTCATGGCTGTGGCACGAGCGCGTCGCATCCGATGTCATATCCAGTTGGGTGGATCATATTGGCTCCCGCTGGTTGTCCGACCATAACTACACCGCCTGGAAAGTGGTCACTCACGGGCGATGTCGACATCGCACAGGTGCTCCTCCACGAGCTCGGCCACGCGCTCGGCCTCGAGCATGCGAACCGTACGAAGCCGCAGTGCGAGGGCGGCAACGCGCTGCACGGCAACGCTCCGGGCGGTAACACTGGCGTCATGCATGGGGTCAACTCGGCCAATTACCCGGCCTTCCGCACGTGGCGGCGTGATGATCTGGATGGTCTGGCCCACCTCTATTCACCAGCGTGGGGGGCGCTCGAGATCGCGTGGTGGGAAGACGATAATTACCCCGACTATCCCGCCGATGAGCTCGCCGAGTCATTAATTGGGATGTTGGCAGCGCGCTCGGTGGCGGTGTCCAACCTGGCCCCCTCGTCAGTGCAGGTGTTGGCGACGACTGCCCCCGACGGTCGCGTACTACATCGACTCGTCGACTCCAAGGGGGTCGCCTGGCCTGACCCCGTCGACGCGATCGTCGATCCCGGTCCTCATGGCCGCACCTGGGCGATGCCCGCGGCGGCGCTCGGACGGGATGGCTCGAGCGAGCGTGTGTTCGTGGCTTGGCTGGCAGACGAGACCTCTGAATCGATCAGCGGCACCCTGCGGGTCGCCTCGCGTGCTCCGGATAGCCTCGCCTGGACGTTTCACGCTCACCCCGACTCGTTCAGCGTCAATCGTCTCACCGCCAGCTATGTGCCGGACTCTCGCACCTTCGTGCTGACGACGCTCGCGGCGTTCACGTCGGCGATCGAGCTGGTGCTGTTCGACTTCGACGGGAGCCCGCTCGGTCAACCGATCGTGCTCGATTCGGTGGCCGCCTTCGATGTTGGTGTGCCGGTCTGTGCTGGATCCCGCTGCCTGATCCCCTATTCGGAGCCGAGCTTCGGTGGCCCGAACTTTGGCGTCGTCGAGCTCGAGGTCGACGGTGTCAAAGGATCGGTCAGCTTGCTCTCGAACGAGGTGCACTCACCCCTCGATACCAGCGGCCGCCTCGGCCTGCTCGACGACTCGCTGACGATCCTCGGTTGGACGGGCGCGCAGCGCTTCGAGCTCGGGAGCTATCCAGGGCTCAACCCCGATCCTTTCCCGTACGAGCACAATCCCGCCACGGATTGGCCGCTCGGTGTGAGCGCTTGGATCAATCGCGCAGACACGACCCGTCGCATCTTTCAGCCGCGCCCGGTCGTGTGTGGAAACGGCATTTTGCAAGCGGGGGAGGGCTGCGACGACGCAAACACCGAGCCCGGCGATGGTTGCAGCCCAATGTGCGCAATCGAGCCGGAGCCGGACGACGATGACCAGCTCGGTGGTGGTGGCAACGACGAGGTCGGTGAGGCTGGCGAAGCGAGCCCGAGCCAGAGCGAGTGCGAGTGCCGAGCCGACGGATCGCGAGGGCTCTGGGCCGGGCTAGTGTTCTCGCTCCTGCTC
>CBFGLP010001486.1:0-16587 GCA_965649595.1 uncultured Myxococcales bacterium
CCCCCTGAAGGGGGGCTTTCAATCCCTGTGCTCGAGTGGCGCTCCGTCATTCGCCCACGCCGACCGACGGCATCTCGCTAGCGCTGCGCACGAGCGCGTCCTTCATAAACTGCGCAGCGCGGGTGCGCGGCTGATCGGCGCGGTACAGCAACACGATCTCGTCGGGGAACATCGGCAGCTGGCCGTGGAGGCGACGAAGCTGCCCGGGCTGGTTGTACGCGGCGATTCGCCGAGGCAGGAGCGCGACACCGACGCCCGCGAGCGCGAGGCTCTTGACGAGCTCGAAGTCGCCGCAGGAGAGCATCCGGCTGGGGACGACGCCCTGATCGGCAAGCAACCCCAGCAGCTCTGCGCACTGCTCCACCCGGCCCGCGAAGATCAGCGGACCGCGACGCAGGCGATCGTGGGCCGCAGCGATGTCGAGGGTCGCGCAGCGCTCGTCGGCGTAGAACTCGGGGCTGCCCACGAGCCCGGGATCGACCTCCTCCGAGACCACCGGGTCGCGCGCGCAGACGAAGAAGTCGACGGCGTCACGAAATAGCGGCGTCATCACGAACTCGGGGTGCGGCTCCGGGTTGACGACCAGACCGAAGTGGACCTCGCGCTCAATCACCGCCTGGCGGACGCGGGCCGAGATCGTGTTGTGCAGGGTCACCGTGATGTCGGGCGCGTCGCGTAGCAGCCTGGGCAGGAAGTGCGGCAAGAAGTAGGCGCCGAGCGACTCGTGGCAGCCGAGCACGAAGCTCCCCACGAGCTCGTCCTCGAGCCCGGCGATGCGCGCAGTCGCGCGGTCGAGCACGGCGAACACCTCGTCGATGTGGCGCAGCAGCTCGAGGCCGGTCTCCGTCGGCGACACGCCGCCGCGGTGGCGCAGCAGGAGCGTCGTCGCGTAGTGCTCTTCGAGGTTGCGTACCGCCACGGACAAGCGGGGCTGGCTCACGCCCAGAGCGCGAGCAGCCGCCGTCATGCTGCTGAGCCTGACGATCTCGCGGAAGTACCGCAGGTGGATCAGGTCCATCGAACCCGCGAGGGTATCACCTGACCGGCGCAGCCACAGTGCTCGAGCGGAAACAGCTTCGCGCCAACTGCAACGATTGCCAGCCAACTCTGCACCAAATTGCCCTCCAATTGCTGCGCCCTTCGCCGAGGGCAGCCATTTCAATCAACCGAGAACCCAACCGCGAATGCGAGGGTGCTCGCTATGGCAGGTATGCGTCCTGGTTATGAGCCGGGGGTCATGCGGCTGCTATTCCCGAACCACCAATGAGGCGGTGACGCGAGCGTGATGCCCTGGTGGTGCACGAGTCGCCGGCCTCGACCCCCTACACCCTGGTTAGCAAAAAACCAATGCACCTTCGCGCCTCTCTCATCCTCGCCTTTCCACTCCTCGCCGCCGCCTGCCAGGACGCAGGTAGCACCCCCTGTGACGAGGGGACCGTCGAGCACGACGGAACCTGTGTCCCGGCCTCTGCCAAGATCCGCCTGACTCACCTCGACGTCCGCTACGACCTGTCGAAGCCGGTCCATGTCAATAACCGGGTCCCGATCACCTTCGGCATCACCGCGGAGAACCTCGAGCCGGCGGACTCGGGCCCGCGCAACGTCGCTGTTGCGTTCTCGTTCGTCGAGGCCAACCCAGCCGACCCGGACAACCCGATGGTCTGCGGATCGAGCGCGATCGACGTCGAGGTGCCCGGCGACGGGAGCGAGGTGATCGTCGACGCGTTCATCTGGCCGACGACCGTCTGCGCGCAGCTGGCCAGCCAGAACGCGGAGGTGAACCTCCAGGTCGACTTCGACGGCGGCCCGGAGGTCGCGGCCGAGATCGCGTCGGACGTCGACGCCCCGAGCGTCACCTTCTCGGAGGCGCTGCGCGACGAGCCGCTCAACCAGCTGTGCCGCTCCTCGCTCGAGGGGGATCCGGGGCTCGGCTGCGTCTACGCGATCAACCTCCAGCCGACCCCGACCGGCGCCGAGGGGGCGCTCATCGACGTCCGCTACGGGCTCAGCGCGAGCTCGTCGGTCGCGATTGTGCCCTTCGAGCCGAGCGAGGACATCGGCGTCGACGGGCCCGCCGACGTCGACCCGAGCCTGGTGGTCCAGTCGAGCTTCGTCGTCAACGGGCGTGACCCTTACTACTCCGCGGTCGATCCGTCCCTGATCCCCCCGGAGCTCATCGCCGCCGTTCCCACCATCGAGGAGGATCTCCAGTTCGGGCTCGATGACGCGTCGCTGGCTGCCCTCAGCACGCTGCCGGGCATGGCGGAGGTCTCGTACACGCTGCGGGCGGCGAGCGACCCCGACACGGAGCTGCCCCTCAGCATCCGCGACCCGGCCGATCCGACCCTGCGGATCACCGAGATCCCGATCGCGCGGGTGGTGCCCGGCACCGCCAACGACGTGGTCCACGAGCTCTTCATCGACGGGGCGACCCTCGACGCGGTGTCGCCCGGCGGGGTGTGGGCGGACGAGAGCGACTTCGTCGTCCGCGGCTGCTTCGCCGCGGAGTTCCCCCAGGGAGGCAACGAGGGCGACACCCAGCTCGACGACTGCCGCGAGCTCGAGGTTGTGCTGGTCCACGAGGCCCCGCCCTCGTCGGGGGCGTCGTCGCGGAGCTTCGACAAGTCGTTCGAGCGCAGCCTCGGCAACGATCGGATCCAGATCGATAGCACGATGTCGACCCAAAACCGCCTCGACCTGAGCGGCGCGTCGAGCCGGAGCGAGGGCGAGATCGCGTTGCGAGGTCAGCTCGGGAAGAGCTTCGAGCTGACGCTGGCCCGCGCGTTCGGCAACGCCAGCCTCAACGTCGATCCGACCCAGACCGCGTACGAGCTCGGCATCGACGTCTTCAACCAGACGGTGTACTCGGTCTCGGAGCAGGCGGCGACGATCGTCCATAGCGACGACTTCAGCGTCGCCAAGTCGTTCACCATCGGTCAGCTCGGCTTCGGCTTCGGGCCGGTGAGCATCGGCTTCAAGATCGGCGTCGGCGGCACTGTCGGCTTCGCGACCGAGGACACCCTCGAGGTCCTCTCGGATGGCGAGGCCTGCCAGGAGCTGCTGCAGTCGAGCGACTCCATCAACGTCTGCGGACGGATGACCCGCGTCGCCAGCCCGAGCTTCGGCATGACCGGCACGGTGGAGGGAGGCATCGACATCAAGCTGGTGAAGGCGGGCGTCGCCGCCGACCTCCGCTTCATCACCACCAGCTTCCCCCTCGACGTGACGCTCGGCTGGGGGCTCACCGACGACGAGCGGCTCTTGGTCCGCGGCGACGCGATCTGGGACATGAACCTCGAGCCGCTCTCGGGCGACGTCTACATCGTCGGCAAGGTCGGGTTCCGCCGCTTCGCCAAGACCCTGAAGGTGAACCTCTTCAGCTTCTCGTCCCCGACGATCACCACCCGCCTGCTGAGCCAGTCGATGGCGGCGTCGGAGGAGCTGCTGTGAGGGCCGCGATCGTCAAGGCGGGCGCCGTCACGTCGCTCGCCGCCGCTTCGGTGGTGGCGATCATGTATGGCCTGCCGCAGGCGACGGAGTCGCGGACGGCGGCGCGGACAGCCAAGACCGCCACACCGGCGGCCCCGCGCTGCCACTTCGAGCCCGGCGAGCGGGCGGCCTTCGCCCTCGAGTCCACGGTCCGCGACGTCCGTGGCGAGGAGACCGACCACTTGCGGGGGACGCTGAGCTGGGAGGTGGCCGAGCAGCTCTCGGCGAGCCGCTGGCGCCTGCGCGCGGCCTTCAGCGGCGTGTCTCACAGCCAGACGCTGACGCTGCCGGAGGAGCGCGTCACCGGGCCGCTCACCGACGCTTTCTTCGTCGACGTCGACGCCTCGTGCCGCCTCGTCGACTTCGGCTTCGCCCAGGATTGGGACGCTCGCAAGCGGCGGCTGGTACAGGCGACGCTGGCGACCCACGAATTCGTGTTGCCGCCGACAGGGCGGAGCACATCGTGGACCGCGTCGCAGGTGGACGGGCTCGGGTCGTTCGAGGCGAGCTACGCGATCGCCCGGGGGACGACGGCGAGGGAGCTCCGTGTCGACCGGCGCAAGCCGGCCTACGACGGGCTGGCGGGCGAGGCTTTCGGCGTCTCGCTGGTGGTCGTCGACTCCAGGGCGACGGCGCAGTTCGACCGCGAGCGGCCGCAGTGGCTGACGGCCTCGTCTGGTCTCGAGCGAGTCCAGATCCTGGTCCAGGGCCAAGTCGAGGCCGATCTGCTCCAGCGCTTCAGCCTCGTCCGCGACGACGCCCGCTTCGTCGCGGTCCCGTCGCTCTCGCCGGACGACGCCGACTTTCGCGATCCCGCCGATCTCGAGATCGAGCACGAGCGGCTCGTCGACGCCGAGCAGGCGCACCGCTCCTACGAGGAGGCGCTGGAGGCCTTCCTCGGCCGCTTCGCCGGCGGCGACGAGGACCCGAGCTACGCCGCAGCCCGCGAGCTGGCGGCGTGGCTGAAGAGCCACCCCGAGGGCGCGCAGCTCCTGGCCCAGGCTCTGCGGGCGGACGCGATCGACGACGCGGCCCGACCGGCGCTCTTCCTCGGGCTCGAGCTCTCGGGGACGGACGAGGCCCGGGGGGCGCTCTCGGAGCTGCTCGTGGATCCGCAGCTGCGCTCGGTCGATCGGGCCCGCGCGGCGTCGGCCCTCGCCGACATCGGTGAGCCGACCCGGAGCACGGCCGAGCTCCTCCTCGCCCAGGCCCAGGGCGAGGGCGACGCGATGGTCGCGAATGTCAGCGTCCTCGGCCTCGGCAGCATGGCCAAGCGGAGCGGTGACGACGAGCTCCGGTCCTATGTCCGGGACTCGCTCGACGAGGCGCTGGCTGCCGCCGTCGACGAGGGTGAGGCCCGCGTCCTCCTCGACGCGATGGGCAACAGCGGCGACCCGGCCTTCGCCGACGCGATCGAGTCCCACCTCGCGGCCGAGAGCGCGGCGACCCGGCAGCACGCAGCCCAGGCGCTGGGTCGCCTGGATCCGGCGGAGGCCGGGCCGCGCCTGCTCGAGCGGCTCGGCGCGGAGACGGACCCGATGGTTAGCGCCGCGATCGTCGACGCCTATCACGGGCCGGCCTCCGCCGAGGCGATCGCTACGATGTCGGACAAGCTCGGGCAGAGCACGTCGGCCTCGGAGCGAGCGGCCCTCATCGCCTGGCTCGGCGCCGCGTCGCGCACCGAGCCCGCGGCCCAGCGTCGCCTCGTCGCCTACGCCCAGCGAGAGACGGACGCCCGGCTGCTGCAACAGATCGGCACCTACGTGCCGGCGGCGGAGCTGCGGTGAGGCACGCCTCGATCCTCGCCGGGGCTGCCCTCACCGGGCTCTTCGCCGGCTGCGACGCTGACGTGGACACCCTTGCGGATGTCGCCGCGTCCGCGGGCGAGGGCGAAGGTGGAGGCTCGGCGTGGGTCGAGGTCGCCGCGACGCGCTTCGCCAGCGACGGCGAGAGCGAGGTCGTCATGGTCCCCGCGCAGGGGCCCGCGGCGGCGCTCGCTCTCCGCGTCACCACCGACCCCGGGGTGTGCTTTCAACTCAGCGTGCTCGTCGACGGCGAGGGGGAGGCGCTGGTCGAGGGGCGGAGCCCCGGGCCCTTCTGCCGCGCGTGCGGCCTGCGGAGCTCGGTCGCGCTCGAGTCCGGAGTCTTCGTCCTCCCGGCCGAGGCGGTCACGCTCGCGGGCACCGGCGTCTCGCTCCGCTTCGGCCGGGTCGAGTGCCAGACCCTGACGCCGCTCACCGATACGGATGATCGACCGCCGGTGCGGATCGACGCCCAGGCGATCGCAGCGGAGCCGGAGCGCGCGACGATCGACCTGCGCTTCCTCGTCGCCGCAGACTCGATCCTCGCCGGCGACACGCCGCGGCAGCAGGCGATCCTCGCGGCGCTGGCCGAGGAGCTCGCGTCGGTGGGCCTCTCGCCACGGCTCGTCGCGGTCGTCGACCTCGACGCGCCGGCCGAGGAGGTCCGCTTCCACGCTGGCGATCACGCTGCCCTGGCGGCGCTGCTGCAGGGCACTCCTCCCCGGGAGGAGGTGACCATCGACGTAGTGTTCGGCGGCTGCCTGCTCTACGACGATCCGATCTTCGGCCCGCCGCGGGCGGTCGAGGGATACACGCCGCGGATCCCCGGGGGCGCCGGCCCTGCCGACGCCGTGTTCATGCCCGGTCTCGACTGCTTCGCCGCCGGGGCGGGGCCGGTCGATCTGCCGATCGGGGCGCAGGCACACGTCCTCGCGCACGAGCTCGGCCACTACCTCGGCCTCTACCACGCGGTGGAGGCCGACGGCCTCGTCGATCAGCTCGACGACACCGACGCGGACAACCTCATGCACTACCGCCCGGGGCTGGCCACGTCGATCGGCCTCAGCCCGGCGCAGGGTCGGGTGATGCGGACGCACCCCGCCGCGCGGCCCGAGTGAGGGGCCTCGTCTCGCCACGGTGGCTCGTGCTCGGGGAGATCTCGTGCATGGTCGAGATCGCACATGGGTCGTGCAGCCCCGAAACTCGGCAAGACCGCATGAACCCGAGAATTCCAAACGCGCTCCAGATCGGCCGCTGAGCGCCGTCACGTGACTACCTGTTCCTCGCGACGGGTTCGTTACCAGCCGCACGCAGGGCTCCCATAGACTCGATGGGCCTTGCATCTCGGCGATGATCATCCGGCGGGCCGGCTCGGCCTGCTCGCGCTCTTCCTCGTGCTCGCGTCGTCGAGCTGCGTCCGCGAGCCCCTGCCCGAGATCTGCCCGCTGCTCGAGCCGGGCGAGCTGGTGATCTCGGAGCTTCGCGGCGATCAAGCCGACGACGACTCGTTCGGCCACTACCTCGAGCTCTACAACGCCAGCGGTCGCGCGCTCGACCTGCAGGGCGTGCGCGTGCGCGTGCGAGGGGCGGGCGGTGGCGTCATCGAGTTCTTCGTCCGCGATCCGCTCGAGCTCGCCGCGGGCGACTACGCGGTGATCGGGACTGGTGCGCCCGACGAATCGCCGGCGTGGATGGACTACGCGGTTGGCTGGGACATCACCGAGTCGCCGAACCCCGACAGCCCGCCGAGGGCCCTGTTCGCCGACGCGAGCGGGTTCGTCGAGATCGAGTCGTGCGGCACGCGGATCGACGAGGTGTTCTACGCCGAGCTGCCCGAGGCCGGCACGCTCGCGTGCGGCACGATCGATCAACCACCCGACGCGAACGCCAACGACGACTCGGGCGAGCCGGGCTGTTGGTGCGTCGATGATCTGCCGGCCGACCCCGACTATCCGCTCGCCGGCGTCGGGCTGCCCGGGACACCAGGGAGGGCCAACCGATGCGAGCCCTGACGAGCAAGCTGCTCGTGGCCGCTCTGCTCTGCTCGTCGGTCGGCGTCGCGTGTGCGCGCGGCGACACCCGCTTCGATCGCAGCGAGCTCGACCGCGCGGACGCGGGTCTGATCCTGGGCGAGTACCCGCTGGCCAAGAACGCGATCGTCGACGGCGACACGATCAAGATCGATGGCCTCGACGCGAGCATGCGCCTGATCGGCATCGACACCGAGGAGACGTTCAAGTCGGACAAGGCCTGGCGCGCCTACGAGCAGGGCTGGGAGGCCTACCTCGCGGCCGAGCAGGCCAAGACCAGCCGTCCGCTCAAGGTCCCGACCCCGCTCGGGATGGACGCCAAGCACTGGGCGCAGGAGTTCTTCCGCGGGGTCACGCGGGTCAGGTTGGAGCGCGATCATCCGGGCGAGGTCCGCGATCGCTTCAATCGCTACCTCGCCTACGTGTTCGTCGAGCGCGAAGGCGAGTGGGTCAACTACAACGTCGAGGCCGTGCGCGCGGGCATGAGCCCCTACTTCAACAAGTACGGCAACTCGCGGCGCTTCCACGACGAGTTCGTGAAGGCGCAAGCAGAGGCGCGCGCTGGCAAGCGCGGGATCTGGGCCGAGGGCGCCCAGTGCTACCCCGACTACGAGCTGCGCACGCAGTGGTGGGACGGGCGAGCCGAGTTCATCGCCGAGTTTGAGCGCGAGGCGCAGGACGATCCGAGCATGATCGTGCTGGTCCGCTGGGACGCGCTGCGAAAGCTCGAGGACCGGCTCGGCGAGGAGGTCGAGGTGCTCGGGGCGATCGGCGAGGTCCGTCAGGGCGAGCGCGGGCCCAAGCGGGTGCTGCTGACCCGCAAGATGTTCAGCGACTTCCCGCTGATCTTCTGGGACGACTCGGTGTTCGAGCAGGCTCGCATCGCCGAGTACCGCAGCGAGTTCATCCGCGTGCGCGGGGTCGTCTCCAGCTACACGGACCGGCGCACCGGCGAGCGGCAACTCCAGATCGAGGTCCACGATCCAGCGCAGGTCCGCGTGCCCTCCTATGTGCCGCCAGGCAACCTGGACGACGAAGATCCGGAGCTCGACGCGGTCGAGGACGAGGACGCCGAAGCGGTCGAGCGCCCGGCTGATCTTTTCCTCGAGCCGAGCAAGCCGGCGCCGAGCGGCGAGGGCGAATCTGTAGATTCGGAGTCTGTAGATTCGGAGTCTGTAGATTCGAAATCTGAGAGTTCGGAGCCTGGGGACTCGCAGTCGCCCGATCCCGAATCGTCGACCATCGAATCATCGACCACCGAATCATCGAATTCCGAGCCTCCGGCGGCCGAATCAACCAGCTCGGTGCCTCCGTCCGGACATTCCTGAATTTCTCTAACCCGAGTGGAGCCTGTGATGCCCTCGAACATTCGACCACCCCGACTCCTGCGCCCGCTCGTGGCGCTCTGTTTGCTGGGTGCCAGCGTCTCGATGCTCGGCTGTCCGGCCGAGCAGGTGCCCGCCGATGACGAGACGGGAACCGAGGGCTTGCTGGCCGGCGACCTCGTGATCTCCGAGATCATGGCCGACCCCGAGGGCGCCGACGACGGGCTCGAGTGGTTCGAGATCTACAACGCGACCAGCGAGCCAATCGACCTCGAGGGGCTCACGCTCGTGTATGCCAAGGTCGACGGGAGCGGCCGCAAGGCTCATACCGTCGCCCGCAGCGTCGAGGTTCCGGCCGGCGGCTACGTGGTCGTCGGCGGGCTGCTCGACGAGATCGCGATCGAGACCGCGCACATCGACTACGGCTTCGCCAACGAGCTGGGTGCGTTCGGCAACCAGTCCGGCTACCTCGCGGTCGAGCAGGGCGACTCGACGATCGACGAGGTCTACTATCAAGGCGCCAGCTCCGGCGTGTCGCGGGCGTTCGATGGATCGAAGACGCCCGATGCGAGCGTCAACGACGACCTCGCGCAGTGGTGCGACGGCAAGACGGAGTTCGACGGCCCCACGTTCGTGGCCACGCCGAAGGCCGCCAACGACTTTTGCTCGCAGGAGGGCTGCCTCGACGGTGACCAGCTGCGTCCCGTCGACCCGCCCGCGCTCGGCGAGCTGGTGATCACCGAGGTCCACGCCAACCCGAGCGCGGTCGGAGACGCCGACGGCGAGTGGTTCGAGATCCACGCGCTCGCCGACTTCGACCTCAACGGGCTCGAGATCGGCAAGCTCGTCGGCGACCCGGCCGAGGAGACCATGCTCGACCCGGCCTGCATGCCGGTCAGCGCGGGTGAGTACGTGGTCGTTGCCAAGTCCGAGGACCCGACGGTCAACGGCGGAGTGCCCTTCGAGGTGATCCGCTGGATCACCGACATGTCGTTCACCAATAGCAGCGGCTCGCTCTGGCTCGGCGTCGGCGGTGAGGTGCTCGACGCGGTCACCTGGGGCAGCGTCGGCGACGGCAAGGCGACCCAGCTCGATCCCGACTCGCTCACGCCGGAGGCCAACGACGCGCTGACCAACTGGTGCCCGGCGACGCTGCCCTACGGCGACGGCGATCTCGGCTCGCCTGGGCTCGCCAACGAGGAGTGCCCGATCGAGGCGCCAGAGGGCCAGTGCGTCGACCCGGACACCGACGAGCTACGCGACATCGACCCGGTCGCGCAGGGTGACCTCGTAATCACCGAGCTGCTCGCCAACCCCGACGTCGTCGACGACGGAGCTGGTGAGTTCATCGAGCTGCTCGCGATCGGCAGCGGCGATCTCAACGGCCTGCAGATCGGCAAGGCCGGCGGATGGGAGGACCAGCTCGCGTCCGGGACCTGCCTCGAGGTGATCGCCGGCAGCTACGTGGTGCTGGCCCACGAGGCGGACCCCTCGGTCAATGGCGGGCTCCCGCAGGTCGACGCCGTGTTCGACATGGCGCTCAACAACAGCGGCTCCGATCTGATGATCGGCTTCGAGGTCGCGCAGGGTCAGGTCGAGGTGTGGGACCAGGTGACCTGGCCGACCTCGCCGACCGGGAAATCGCGCAGCTTCGGCGGTGACCTCAACGTGCTCGCCAACGACGACGAGGCCGCCTGGTGCGAGGGCGTCGGAGTCTACGGCGACGGCGACGAGGGCACGCCGGGCGCCGCGAACCCGAGCTGCGGTGGCGGGGGCGGGGACACCTGCATCGATCCCGACACCAACATGCCGCGGATGATCATCGCGCCGGCCATGGGCGAGGTGACGATCACCGAGGTGATGCCCAACCCCAACGCGGTGCTGGACGGAGAGGGCGAGTGGTTCGAGCTCCTCGTCAGCGAGAAGATCGACCTCAACGGGCTGCAGATCGGGAAGAACGGCGTGGTCGGGTTCACCCTGACCGCCGAGCAGTGCGTCGAGGTAGAGGCTGGCTCGTGGTTGGCGTTCGCGCTGTCCGACGATCCCTTGCTCAACGGCGGCGTCTCGCCGGTCGCCTGGGTCTACGAGGGCGTCTCGCTCGTCAACACCGACGGCAACCTGTTCGTGGGCTTCGCGGATCAGGTGCTCGACGAAGCCACCTGGGCGAGCTCGCCAGTCGGCGCGAGCCTCAGCCTCGATACGATGACGCAGACGTGGTGCCCGGCCGTCGACGCCTACGGGGCGGGCGACAAGGGCACGCCCGCGCTGCCGAACCCGGCCTGCGGCGGCGGGGGTGGTAACGACTGCCTGGACGGGGGCGCGGCTCGGCCGATCGTCTCGCCAGTGCTCGGCGAGATCGTGATCAGCGAGTTCATGGCCAACCCGGCGGTCGTCGCCGACGCGTCCGGTGAGTGGATCGAGCTGCGCGCGCTGGCCAACTTCGACCTCAACGGGCTCGAGCTCGGCAAGCTCTTCGTCGACGGGCCGCTGCTGACCCTCGACGCGGCGGACTGCCTCGCGGTCGTGGCTGGCGACGCGATCTTGCTCGCGCGCGACAGCGATCCGCTGGTCAACGGCGGGCTCCCGACGCCCGACTTCGAGTTCGGCTTCTCGGTCAACAACACCAGCAGCGGGCTCTACATCGGGATCGACGGGGTGCTGCTCGACGAGATCACCTACGCCAGCGTGGCAGACGGCGCGAGCACCAGCCTCGATCCGGACTTTTACGATCCCTCGCTCAACGATATGGCCGCGAACGGCGTGACCTGGTGCTACTCACCGACCAACTACAGCGTCGACAACAAGGGCACTCCACAGCTGGAGAACCTGCAATGCGGATGAAGGGGTCGCCAGCAGCCCTGCTCGCTCTGCTCGTAGCTGGCTGCGAGGGCGCCGAGCCGTCGCGCTGCGGCCCGAGTGAGGGCACCGTCGCCAAGGTCGTCGATGGCGACACGATCGATCTCGAGTCCGGCGAGCGTGTCCGCTACCTGATGATCGACGCGCCCGAGAGCACGGTCGAGACCGAGTGCTGGGGCCCCGAGGCCAAGCAGGCCAACGCCGATCTGGTCGAGGGCCAGCGGGTGTCGCTGAGCTACGACGTCGAGTGCGAGGACGACTACGGCCGCTTGCTCGCCTACGTCGAGCTGAGCGGCAAGCAGATCAACCAGGTGATGGTCGAGCGCGGTCACGCCTGCGTGCTGCACATCCCGCCCAACGGCGACGACGTGGTCGACGAGTACGAGGATCTCGAGTACGCCGCGCAGATGCTCGGCAAGGGCCTGTGGGCCAGCTGCGATCCCAACCCCTGTCAGTAGTCGAGAGCTGCCCTGGTGAAGGTCCCCCGCGTCCGTTCGTCCTCGCTTCGTCGCCGCCTGCTCGGGCTCGGGCTGGTCCTATGTGGTGTGCTGGCGCCCCGCGCCGCGCAGGCGATCGAGTACGAGGTGTTCATCGACGTCGACGACGAGGAGGACCTCTACGATCTGTGGAACTCCGGTCAGATCTCCGAGGACACCTTCAACACGCTGGTCGAGCTGCGCCGCCGCGGCGTCGACCTCAACCAAGCCGACCGCGAGCAGCTCTACTCGCTGCCCAACCTGACCTACGCCGATGTCGACGCGATCTTGGCGTACCGAGCCGAGGTCGGCGTCATCCATGCGCCCGCGGACCTCGTCGCGGCCGGGGTCATCTCGCGGGACAAGCTCGCGTCGATCCTCACCTTCGTCCGGGCCTACGACGAGCGGCGCAAGCTGACCGCGACGAGTGGCTGGGTTCGCTATCAGACCGGGTGGTCGCAGGAGGACAAGGGCGTCCCGCCGATGGTCTTGCAGGCGCGCGTGAGCACGCTGCGGCAGCTGACGATCGGTGCGGCGGCGTTCGTCACCCGGCTGCGGCCTGGTGATCCTGTCTGGGACTCCAACCGCGAGGCGATGATCGCCGACCCGATGCAGCCGCGCGTGCACCTACCAAAGTTCTACGCGCAGTGGGACACCGAGGACTGGGGCATCATCGCGGGCACCTATAGGATCGGCTTTGGCCAGCGCCTGACCTTCGACAACAGCGACCGCTACACGCCCAACGGCTTCTTCCTCGACGACGCGGTGTTCCTGACCCCGAAGCTCGGGGCCGGCTGCCGCGAGAGCACGGGTGAGCTGGTCGAGAGCCCCTGCGCGGGCGAGCTGGGCAATACCTATGTGTCCCGAGATTTTCGCTGGCGCGACAGCCTGCGTGGCGTCGCGGTCGGGGCCAAGCACCTGAGCGTGCCGGTCGGATGGTTGCAGCTCTACGCGTTTGGCTCGTGGCAGAGCCGGCAGATCTATCAATACCAGGTCTACGATCGTGACCAGTGCGACGACCCGCGCAGCAGCGACGAGGCCTGCTCGGCGCCCGACACCTTCGTGACGCCCGAGGGCGATCGGCTCGATCCGACGAGCTCGCACAAATTCCAGACGCTGCCGAGCATGTACGACGAGGTGCTCGGCGGCGCCAACTTCTCGTGGTTCTACGATCGCCGGACTCACGTCGGCGTCACCGGCTATGGCGCGACCGCGCTGTGGAAGGTCGACGGGGCCGAGCTCGACTTTCAGGAGTGGGCCAGCACGCCCTTCGGTGGACCTTGGGGGGCGCTCGGCGTCGACGCGAGCTGGGGGCATCGCTGGTCCGATCTCGCGATCGAGGTCACGCGCAGCTTCGACTCGATGCGCCTGGTCACGCATGACAAGGACTACGGCGGAGGCGGCTTCGCCGGGATCATTCGGCATACCTCGACGATCGCCGACGGCCACGAGCTCGAGATCAGCGCCCGCTATTACGACAAGCAGTTCGCCAACCCCTACGCGGGCCCGATCTCGCAGGGGGATCAATACGACGGCAACCGGGCCCGCGACGAGGCGGGGGGCCGAATTCGCTACGCCGGGCGCATCGCCGACGTCGCCAACGTGCGCGGGATGGTGGACGTTTGGGCGCAGCCGAGCGAGGGCGCGCCGAAGATCCTCACGTACATTCGGACCGACTACGACGTCAACGAGTGGTTTCGGCCCGGCCTGTGGCTGCAATACCGAAACACCGACATGCGGCCGGGGCCGCCACGGTCGTGCATCGATGATGGCACGACCGGCGATGACGAGAGCGGCAACACCGTCAACTCCGACGGCAGCATCAGCTATCGCTCGGGCTGTCTGGCCGAGGTCGGGCAGGTGACCGGGCGGCTGGGGTTTCGGCCGTTGCGGGGCAAGCTGTCGATCACGGCTCAGTACCAGCACGAATTCATCGATGATCCCCGCTTTGGTAGCGTCGGGGTCGATCCGGCGGATCCGGACGATCCGGACGCCGATCCGGGTGAGGAGAGCGCGTTCGCGGAAGATCGTCTGCGGCAAGACATCTCGGCGTTCTTGATCGTGCGAGCGAACCCGATCAAGAGCTTTCGAATCGCCGCGCGAGCTCGCTACTTGAACGAAGACATCGCCAGCAATCAGACCTACCAACAGTCGATTTGGGGCTACTTCGACTTCTCCTACGTGTTCGCCAAGATCTTCTTGGTCCGGGCCCGCTACGACGTGTTCGGCTGGCTGGACCAGCGGGACAGCACGCTCGGGCGAATCCCGAGGGTCGAGCACCGGCTGCGCTTCGAGCTCGAGGCGCGGTTCTGAAGCTCCTCGACGGGGACTTCGCGATCTGGACCGTCGCCAATGGCTCGTTGATCCACGGCCCGACGCCAACCGCGATGGTCAACCCGGCGGTCTCGTGGTCGCCGACCAGCGATCGGGTAGCGAGCGGCGGCCTCGTCGATGGGTTCCGCATTTATGACGAGTCTGGGCTGACGATCGCCGACTCTGCTCCCTGCGAGGCCGCGGACGTCTCGGCGCTCGCGTGGCACCCCTCGCAGGAGCTGATCTTGGTCGGCGGCGCGCCCGGCTTCGGCTTCTCGCCCTGGGTGTGCCTGCGTGACGTGCAGTCTGGGCAGGATGTGAACGCGTGGGAGCTCACCGATGGCTACGCGATTCACGACGTGGTGTGGAGCGACGCTGGCGGCCGCTTCGCCACGCTCTCGCTGTGTACGATCACCGTGTTCGATACCGCCAGCCAATCGATCATCAACACCGTCGAGCTCGATCCCTTCTATTGCGAATATGGAGAGCGTCTCGCCTGGCGGCCCGGCAGCCAGTTGATCGCGGCGATCGGGCGCATCGACCAGGATTATATCGTGGCTCTGGTGAGCGCGACCGGCAACGTGCCCGCCTATTTTGACGCGGAGGCCACACACCTCGCGTTCTCGCCCGACGGAAGCAAGCTCGCGCTGATCGGGAGGACCGGGACCGTCTGGATCGTCGATGCGAACACCTTCGAGGTTCAGTACCAATTCGGAGCGCACGGCGGGCTCACGCTGGCGATCGCGTGGAGCCATGACGGTCAGTTGCTAGCGACCGGCGGGGAGAACCCCCGCATCGCCGTCTGGCAACTCGACTACGCGGGTTGAGCCGGATATGTGAGATCACGCAGTCGTGGTGACGACGAGCGACCACCCGCTCGCTCGGCCCCGGACCACGAACATGGCGAGATGAAGCGCCTGATTGGTTCATGGCAACGGCTGGGTCTACAACTCGGGCTCCTCGCGGGCATCGGGCTCGCGTTCGCGATTGGCACCGGAGATAGGCCTGCGGTCGCGGGTGGTGCGGAGGGGTGCCCGAACGAGAGCGAGTGCACGTTCAAGAAACCCAATGTCATGATCATCATGGACTATTCGACGTCCATGAACAATGTCTGGGACCTACAGAACAACCTCACGCGCTGGGACGTGACGGTCGCTGCGGTCCAGCAGATCACGCAACCAGGCAGCTTCCTGAGCATGAACACCCACCTCGGGTTGATGCGATTCGGTCACGATCCAGCGCCCGCGGCGGTGGGCACGGGGATCCCCGGCGACACGTCGGGGTTGGTCGATGGCCAAAAGCTCGACGTGGCCTGGTACGACGCGCAGAACGATCCTTGGGCCGAGTGCAACGGCGCCGGCGTTGCGGAGGCGCTCGATAGCGTCCCGCCGCCGATGATGGGCAACCTGATCGGAATCGGCACATGGACCAAGGGCGCGCTCGAGTACAGCAAGACGCTGATCGCCCAGGCCAAGGCCGACCACCCGGAGGACATCGATGATCGCGCGTACCTCAACGTGCTGCTCACCGACGGCGCGTGGACAGGCATCGACGGCACCACGACGCTGGCTCCGGCCGCTCAGGACCCGGCGATCACGGCCGCCGACTTGTTCGATAACCAGAGCATTCAGACCTACGTGGTGGCGGTGGCCGGCGATCCGGCGGCTGAGACCGCGGCCGACAGCACGGCGGCGGCCGGCGGCACGATGGCGGCGATCGACGGCAACACGCCGGCCGAGCTCGAGGCTGCGCTGCACGCCGTCGTCGAGGAGATCATCGCGTCGGTCGTCGAGCCCGAGTGCGTCGGCGGTCTGCCCCGCGTCATGGTGCTGCTCGACGCGTCGTCGTCGATGCTCAACATCAACGGCGGCACGATTGCGGGGGGCCCCGGCCAGACTGGCTGGGACCAAGCCCGCGATGCGCTGGCCGGCGTCGATTCGATCTTCGACGTCGACGTCGGGGTCGGCGTGATCGAGGACGTCGTGCACCTCGGCCTCGCGGTGTTTGGCCACAACGCGCCAGCGCCGGGTGAGCAAAAGATCCTCGTGCAGTACGGCCCGTGCAGCAAGGACAACTTCGATTGGGCGCTCGATCCGAACACCTCGTGCGAGCAGCCGGGCTGCGACGATCCATGGGGCGGCCCCTGGGTGCCGTCCTTGAAGGTCCAGGTGATCGGCGGGCCGCCCCACGGATCATCGCAACCCGGCATCTCGCAGGAGGCGGCCGGGTCGAGGGCCCACGCGAAGTTGTCCTTCATGCAGGGGCCGTACTGGACGAGGATCTTCTGCTCACCGGG
>CBFGLP010001487.1:0-5614 GCA_965649595.1 uncultured Myxococcales bacterium
ATCTTCGGAGGGGGAGACGTCGACGGGCTGTTCGCCCCGGCGTTGCCGAAGCTGGGCCCGACGGTCGCAACCCCGCCGGTGCCGAAGATCGGTCCACCTCCGCTGGTGCCGGAGGTGCGACCAGTCGCTCGCGCGGCCGCACCTCCTTTGCCCCCTTCACCTCCTGCAGGGCTGATCAAGCCGCCCACGACTCGCGTGGCGCCTTTGGCCCCACCGACGACGCTGCCATCCAAGCCTTCGACGCCACCGCCGAAGTCGATCGGCGAGCTGGCCAAGTCCGCGGAGCCTGCGGGCGTCGCCAAGCCGTCGACGACACCTGCGTCCCAGCCCGAGCCGCCAGTGGAGGCGGCCGCGCCAGCGATAAAGTCGCTCGCGGATCTCGGGCGTCCGCTCAGCGACGACGAGCGCTTCGAGCTCGAGGTCGGCTTGGTCGACGAGGCCGAGCTGCTGCGCAAGATCCTGGCCAAGCAAGCCGCCGAGCGTGGACGAGCTAGCGCGGGCCCGCAGCAGGCCGCCGCGGATCGATCCGAAGCCTCCCCTACACACGCGTCACGCGAGGCCGAGAGGTCCGAAAAGATCGAGAAGTCCGAGCGGGCCGAGCGGTCCGAGAAGAGCGAGCCCGCCGTCACGCGCGAGCCCATCGCCACGCTCGAGCCCGTGCCCATGCGCGAGCCGATCGCCTCGCTCGTCGCCACGCTCGAGCCGGTCTCGATCGTCTCGCGCGAGAGCGAGTCCACACCTTCGGCAATTCGCTCGCTGCTCGACGACGTCGACGCCAACGCGTCCTCCAAAAGGACTGAATCGACCGAGCCCTCCCGTCCGTGGGCGGACACAGGATCGTCGAACGACGACGGTGTCTCGTCCCTGCTCCAAGCTCAGACCGCGAGTGAAGCGGCGCGAGCGTCCGAGGCTGCCGTCGCCCATCCCGATGCTTCATCCGAGGACGGTCCGACCATCATGCATCCTCGCTCCGCTCGCATCGCCCTGGCCAGCCTCGACACTTCCCCGAGCAAGAGCCCGCTCGCTCCCCCGCCGCCGCGGTCCACTTCCACCGCTCCCGCGCAGGCGCAGCTCGGTGCTCCCTACGAGCCACCGGCGGTGATCCTGCGCGACGAGTCACCCTCGGCGCCAGCGTCCGAGCTCGACGACGACGCCGAGTCGAGCACGGACACACGCGAGCCGGAGCCGCCACACTCCCCCACCCTGCCCGAGCCATCGGCGCTGCGAAGGCCGGGTAGGTTGCCGGCGCCCGATCGTCCACCGGTCGCTCCGGCGCCGGCGACCGCCGAGCGGATCATCCCCAAGCCGACGATGATCATGGGCAGCAGCGGAGTCCCGACGCCGATGCCCAAGCAAGACACCGGCGCGCTGATCGACGGCCTCGCCAACGAGCTCGTCGCCGAGGCCCAGCGCGAGACGGCGGTCACCATTCAGGCCAAGACGCCCGCACGGGTCGCGGCCGAGGCTCGCCAGAAGCGAAACAAGCGGCTGGCCTGGGCGTTCGTCGCCGTCGCTGCGGCGGCGATCTTCACCGTCGCGCTGCTGCCCGACGATCCGGCCGACAGCCAGGCGGCGAGCGACGTCGAGCCCACGCGCGACGAGCCGGCACCGGAGCCGAGCGCCCCGCAGCCCGATGATCGCCTCGCGCTCGCCGATCCGACGCCCGAGGCTCCGGAGCCCGCGCTCGCAGGATCCGAAGCTGGCGAGGCAGCGGCCGTCCCCAGCGAGCCCGAAGCCGTCGAGCCCGAGCCCGAGCCCGCGGCACCCGAGCTAGCCACCACGGCGGCCGGACCGAGCAAGAAGAAGTCCACGACCAAGACCGAGACCAAGACCGAGACCAAGTCCGCGACCACGTCGACGAGCAAGTCCGAGCCCGCGCTCTCGACCAGCCCGAGCAAGCCGACCAGCCCGACCGACAATCGCAGCGCGAAGGAGCTCTACGACGCCGCCAAGTCGGCCTACGACAAGGGCCAAGCGGGCGAGGCCTACAAGCTCGCGTTCTCGAGCTGGCGCAAGCAGGCCAAGCCGAAGACCGCCGAGCTGATGACCCTCGCGGCCTGCAAGCTCAAGGACAGCAGCAAGGCCAAGGGCGCGCTCGACAAGGTCGCGAGCCTGCGTCGCGGGGCCATCCGCAAGCAGTGCAAGTCGCTCGGGCTGTCGATCTGATTCGACTCACCCGCGATTCCACAGCTGCATCAGCAGATCGAAGCCCGCCTGCAGCGGGTTGCTCGATCCCCTCGCCAGCGCCTGCTCGAGCTCGGGGTCGACCGCTCCACCGGTGACCCAAGCGGCGAGCCGCTCGCTCAGCGCCTCGTCGACCGCATCGAGCGGACCCGCGAGGCGCTCGGCGAGGCGACCGATCGTTTGCTCGTCCAACACAGGTTCCAGCACCGGCTCGGGAGCCTCATCCTCGATCGCGTCGCCGTCGCTCGACGCCTCGTCGAAGCGATCGACCTGCTGCGTCCGAACCTCGACGACGATCCCAGCGACGCTCGCCTCGACCACGCCGGCTCGCACCGGCGGCTCGACATCGTCGAGCACCCCCCACGCGTGCGCGTCGTTGGCCTCGCTGCTCGCCTCGTCGTCCCCACCGCTCGCGTCGCTCTCCCGCGGCCCGAGCCCGACCCCGCTCACCACCACCGGGACCACGCCCCAGTGTGGGTCACCGTGATCGCGCAGCCGCTTGCGCCGACGCTCGGCGATCACCTCCCAGCCCCACGCGTTGAGCACGTCCTTGCGCTCCAGCCAGCCACGCCGCGCCATCGCCAGCGCGAACTCCATCCGCCCGAGGTGCTCGGGCGCGTGCGCGTCGGTGTTGAGCACGACCGCCACGCCCCGCTCGCGGCACTTGTGACATTCGACGTCGCCGAGGTCCATGCGCGTCGGCCCGCCGTTGCACTCGAGCGCCACGTCGAGCTCGCGCGCGCGCCGAATCACCCGCTCGAGGTCGATCGGAAAAGGATCCCGCTTGCCCGGCCGCCGCCCGGTCGGGTGCCCGATGCAGTCGACCACGCCCGACTCGATCGCCCGCACCACCCGCTCGGTCATCGCCGCCTCGCTCATGTCGGTCCAGCGATGCACCGACGCGACCACCCAATCGAGCTGCGCGAGCAAGGCCGGATCGAGGTCGAGCGCCCCGTCGCGCAGGATGTCGACCTCGACGCCCGCGAGCACCCGCACCCCCTCGAACTCGGCCGCGAACGCCCGCACCCGGGCCATCTGCTCGGCCAGCCGCCGCTCGTCGAGCCCGTGGATCAGGTGCATCGCCTTGGAGTGATCCGTGATCGCTATGTACTCGAGCCCGAGCTCGCGCGCGCGCGTGGCCATCGCTCGGATCGTCCCGCGCCCGTCGGTGTCGGTCGTGTGCATGTGCAGGTCGCCGCGCAGGTCCCCCGCCTCGACCAACGCGGGCAGACGGCCGCGCTCGGCCGCTTCGATCTCGCCGAGGTTCTCGCGTAGCTCCGGCGGGATCCAAGGCAGCCCGAGCCGGCGAAACACGTCCGCTTCTTCAGGGCAAGGATCGATCCGCAGATCCTCTACGCTCGGATCGCCGCGCTCGCCCATCCGGATGAACACGCCCTTGTCGCTGACCTTGAGCCCGGCCTTGTTCGCCCGCTTGCGGATCTCGATGTTGTGCAGCTTCGAGCCCGTAAAGTAGTGCAGACCCGCCCCGAACGTCTCCGGTGGCAGCATCCGGAGATCCGCCTGGATGCCGTTCTCGAGCCGAACCGAGCAGCGGCCATCACCGGCGAGCAAGATCTCCCGCACCTCCGGCAGCTGCTGAAAGCGAGCCGCGACCGGGCCTGGATCATTGGTCGCGACCAACACGTCGAGGTCACCGATCGCCGCCTTGCCCCGCCGCACGCTCCCGGCCAGCTCGACGCGCAGCGCCTGCGGTAGCTCGCGCATGGCCGCGACAATCCGCCGGCCGATCCGCTGCGCGTCGACCAGCGGGACCTTCCCTCGCCGCTCCCGATAGGCCTCGATCCCAGCCAGGATCTTGTGCGCCGTGCCGCTGCCCATGCGCGGGATCGCGTCGATCAACCCCATCCTGGCCGCGCGCTCGAGCTCGTCGATGTCGCGGACGCCCAGCCGGTTGTAGAGGTTGCGGACCGTGATCGCGCCGATGCCCTTGATCTGGGTCAGCTCGCGCAGGCCCGGCGGCAGCTCGTCGCGGAGCTTGTCGAGATCGTCGAAGCTGCCGCGGCGGAGGATCTGCTTGATCCGATGGATCGTGCCCTCGCCGATCCCCTTGACCTTGCCGAGCTCGCCGTGGCGCAGCAGCTCGTCGACCGGCCGCGGCAGCGCCTCGATGATCCGCGAGACCCGACGAAAGGCCATCACCCGGTGACGGTCGCCGCCCTTGATCTGGATCAGGTCGGCGACTTCGGCGAAGAGCGCGGCGATCTCGGCGTTTTCGAGGCGGGCCATCGTCAAGGTCGGGTTGGTGTTATGGTCGCGCGCCGCAGTCTACCGCCGACCCGAGCCCGACCATGGCCAACAACGATCCGAACACCCCGCCCGGCATGAACCCCGCCATGATGCAACCAGGCATGATGCCCGGCATGATGCCCGGAGCCATGCCCGGAATGATGCCCGGCATGAACCCCATGATGATGCAGATGATGCAGATGATGGGGCAGATGATGGGCGGGCAGGGCTACGCGCCCCAGTTCGATCCATCCGCCGCGCCCTTCCAGACCGAGCTCGCCAAGGACGACGACGCCGGCCTCGACTCCGACATCATCCGGCCCGCGACCTTCGACGATCTGATCCGCAAGCAGGAGGCGCTGCCGACCGGCACCGTGCTCGACTACCTGTGCCTGACCGAGAACGCCAAGCACGCGCTCGGTGGCCTGCCCAAGGGCTGCACGATGGCGCTCGTCGGCCCGCCCGGAAAGGGCAAGACCCGCACGACCCTCGCCACGATCGCGCGGGTCGCCGCGCGTGGCACCAAGGTCGCGTTCGTGGTCGCCGAGGAGGGCTTTCACGACAAGGCCGGCTCCGGCCGCGACGACCTCGGCTCGCGCATGACCAAGATCGGCATGGCCGCGACCGGCCTGAGCGAGGCCGAGTTCCGCACCAAGGTGCTCGAGAACATCTGGGTGATCGAGTCGCAGTACCACCGCGGCACCACCTGGGACGACTTCATCGCCAAGTACCGCTACCTGGTCGAGAAGGCTGGCATCCAGTTCGTCGTGATCGACTCGCTCAACATGCTCGATCCGAAGAACACCAAGACCGCCGACCACCTCAGCACGCTCAAGACCTACAACCATGAGCAGGGCGTGACCTGCCTGTGCGTCGGGCAGATCAAGGACACCGGCGATCCGGTCGGCGGCGAGGCCATGCAGCACACCGCCGACGCGGTGTTCCTGATCGAGGAGATGAGCCTCGGCAGCAAGGAGCACGCCGCCGAGTGGGGCGGCAAGTACCGCGAGAAGATCGTGATCATCCGGGCGGTCAAGTGCGTCTCGGCGCCGATCTTCCCGCACCCGATCAAGGTCGTGCAGAAGCCCGGGACCGGAGAATTGATCGTCAGCGATGATCAGCCCGACGACAAGGCCGTGCTCGAGCTGGGCTAATTAAACCCCCCGCAGGCGTCGTGCACTCA
>CBFGLP010001488.1:0-3569 GCA_965649595.1 uncultured Myxococcales bacterium
ACAGCATCGTCGTGCTCGAGGCGATCGCCCGCGTGCGCGACGATGCTGTTGTCGACCAGCATGCCGACGCCGAGCGCGAGGCCGCCGAGGCTCATCAGGTTGAGCGAGAGCCCGAGCATGGTCAGCGGCACGAAGCTGACCAGCAGCGAGATCGGGATCGCCACGCCGATCACCAGCGTCGACCGAAGGTCGCGCAAGAAGAACAGCAAGACCAAGATCGCCAGCGCGCCGCCGACCAAGGTGTTCATCGCGACCTCGTCGATCGCCGCAGCGATGAACTCGGCCTGGTTGCTGAGCACCACCACGCGGTGGCCCTCCGGCAGGTTGAACGCGCCGAGCCGCTCTTGCACCGCCTCGGCGACGCCGACCGTGTTGGCGTCGCCCTCGCGGAACACCGCCAGCTCGATCGCCTCGCGACCGCCGACCAGCGACAATTCCTCGCGCTCGACCGGCGCCCGCCGGATCCCGAAGGGTGGGCCCCGAGCGACCAGGTCGCGCAAGCGCAGCTCACCTTCACCCGGACCGCCGGGGCGCACGATGATCTCGCCCAGCTCCTCGGGCGTGCTGGCCTCGTGGACCGTGCGGATCAGGTAGCGGTTGTTCTGCTCGGTCAGGCCGCCGCCTGGCTGGTTGACGTTGTCGGCAGTGATCGCGGCGACGACCTCGGCCGAGTCGATGCCGAGCGCGGCCAGGCGATCGGGGTCGAGCTCGACCAGGACCTCTTCCTCATCGCCACCGTGCAGTTGGACCGCCGCGACGCCCGGGAGCTTCTCCAGCGCCTGCTTGACCTGCTTGTCGGCGATGTCGCGCAGCGCTCGAAAGTCGACCACCGCCGCCTCGCCGCTGCCAGCGGGCGGATCGACGACCAGCGCCAGGCGCAGGATCGGCTCTTGCGAGGGGTCGTAGCGGAGCACCAAGGGCCGCTCGGCCTCGGTCGGCAGCCGCACGCGATCGAGCTTCTCTCGCACGTCGGCCATCGCCCGGTCGATGCTCGTGCCCCACGCGAAGTCGAGCACCACCTCGCTCATGCCCTCGCGCGAGACCGACTCGACCGCGACGACCCCGGGCACGCCGCCGACCAGCTCCTCGATCGGTCGCGTGACCAGCTCCTCGACCTCGGGCGGGGCCGCGTCGGGATACTCGGTCTGGACCGTGATGCTCGGGTAGCTGAGATCCGGCAGCAGCTCGACCGGCATGCGCAGCAGCGCGACCAGGCCGAACAGCAAGAGCGCGACGGTGACCATCGTGACGGTCACCGGGCGCACGACGACGCCCGCGATCAGGCTCAGGCGCGAGCGCTCGGGCTCGCCCGCGCTCGGGCGCTCGGGCTCGGGAGCCGGATCGGCGCCGCGCGGGCCGGAGCCGTCGGACGAGCTCGTCATCGATCAGCCCCTCCGCCGACCACCGCCGCCCCAGCCACCCGAGCCGCCGCCGCGTCGCTGCCCGCCAGCTTGGCCCTGCCCGCCGCCTTGCACCTCGCTCGGGTCCGGCGGTGGCGGGGGTCCGCCCTCGCTGACCGCCTTGACCGGCATGCCCTCGGTGATCCCTTGCGCGGAGGCCAGCACGCGATCTTCTGTACCGAGGCCTCCGAGGATCTCGACTCGATCGACGCCTTCGAGGCCAACCTGCACGGGCACGCGGCGCGCCTTGTCCTCGCGCAGCACGTACGCGTAGCGCTGGCCCTCGAGCTCGAACACCGCCAACTTCGGCAGGCTCGGGGCCTGCTCGCGCCGCTCGAGCAGCACCTTGGCGCGCACGAACGCTCCGGGCACGGCCAGCTCCGGGTAGGTCTCGGCGCGGACGGTGAACTCGATCGTGCCGGTCAGCGCGTCGACCTTGGGCGCGCGGCGGATCACCTTGCCGACGAAGGTCGTGCCGTCGACCAGCTCGACCTCAACCTCGGCGTCGACCTTGACTCGTGCGGCCTCGCGCTCGGGGAGGTGCAGCGGCAGCTCGAGCGCCGAGAGATCGGCGAGCTCGTAGATCATCGTCGTCGCGCTCGCGAGGTTGCCGACGTCGACCTCGCGGGCGAGGATCGTGCCGGCGAAGGGCGCTCGCACGACCATCGAGGCGGCCTGCGCCTTGGACAGGCGGGCGGCCGCCTGAGCCGACTCGAGCTCGAAGCGGCGGGTGTCGATCTCCTGGCTGGCGATCGCGTCGGAGCCCTCGAGCCCGGCGAGGCGATCCAGCTCCTTGGCGGCGTTGCTGGCCGCGATCGTGTCGCGCTTGGCTTGCAGCGAGAGCTCGCGGCCGTCGAGCCGCGCGAGCACCTGGCCGGCTTCGACCACGTCACCGACCTCGACGTCGAGCTGCTCGATGATGCCCGAGCGGATCGGTCGGATCTCCGCGCGACGCCGGGCTTGGAGCACGCCCGAGGCCCGGTAGTAGCGCTCGATCGTGGCCGGGGCGACGTTCGTCAGCTCGACGGCGAGCGGCTCTTGCGGTCCACCCGGACCTCCGCGCCCACCTGGACCCCCGCGGCCGCCCTTGCCCTCACCCTTGCCGCCCGGTCCGGCCCCCGAGGCCGCGCCCTGGCAACCGCTCGCGCCGATCCAGCCGAACGCGAGCAAGCCGAGCACGAGGCGCCGCTTGTTGTCGATGCGCTCGCTCGGCTCACTAGGCGTGGGCTCACGAGCATCGACCAAGGAGCGGTTCGGGTTCGACATGATGAAGCGAAGGTTCGAGATTCTGGCGTCGGCTCGGGGCTCGAGCGATCGCTACCGCGAGATCGCCCTCAGTGGTAGGACACCCCTCATGAGCGAGTCAACGCGGCGTGCTCCAGCGCGCGAGCTGTTGGTGGCGACCCACCAGTTTCCCTGCGCCTACATCATCAAGGCGTTTGGGCCCGCGCACGAGCAATTTCGTGTGGCCATCGGTGAGGCAGCACGCTCAGCGGTCGGTGCGCGAGTCGAGCTCCGCGAGCGGCTGAGCAGCCGCGGAAATTCGATCTGCATCACGCTCGAGCTGCTCGAGGTCGAGGTCGATGAAGTCATCGAAACCTACGAGCGTCTCCACGATGTCCCGCACCTGCGCATGATTCTGTGAGAGAGTTCACTCCCTCTCTCGGAGCATGAGGTGCGGCGACCGGTGAGGGGTCGACGTCCTCCCCTGCATCGCGGCGCGCGGCAGACTACTCTCCGCCAACTCGCGGGACCATCGCGCCGCGACAACCCGCCTCCGAGTCTCTTCACGCTCAGGTCCGTCATGCGCATGTCCGTCTTGTTGAGGTCTTCGCTCTGTCTGCTCCTGCTCGCCGGCGTCGCCGGGTCGCTCGGCTGCAAGCCCAAGGCGGTCCGTGGAGGTGCTGGCACCGACAACCCCAACCTCGACGAAGGAGCGATGAGCACCACGCTCGATCGCGTCGACATCAAGTACCTCGTCGAAGAGAACCTAAAGGCGATGTACGCCTCGGCCTGGTGGGGGCGCGACGTCCAGGGCTCGGTCGGCAACCCACCAATCGTCGCGATCTGGCCGATCAAGAACGCGACCAGCCTTCACCTCGACGACCAGATGCTGACCCTGCTCTCGGAGCTCGAGACCCAGCTGGTCAACTCGGGGGCGGTCTCGGT
>CBFGLP010001489.1:0-11617 GCA_965649595.1 uncultured Myxococcales bacterium
GACGAGATCGGCAACCTCTCGCTCGAGCTACAAAAGTCGCTCTTGTTGGTCCTGCAGGAGGGGCGCTATCGGCGGGTCGGCTCGGTCGAGGAGCAGGTCGCCGACGTCAAGCTGGTCGTCGCGACCAACGAGAACCTCGCGGCGATGGTCCGTGAGGGCCGCTTCCGCGAGGACCTCTATATGCGGCTCAACCCGGCAACCGCGGTCACGCTGCCGAGCCTCCGTCAGCGGCGCGACGACTTCCAGCATCTGCTCGAGTTCTTCCTCGATCGCGTCTGCCAAGGCGGCTACAACCGCGATCTGCTGGTCCAGTACGCCGAGCAGCGCGGGCTGTGGGTCCCTGGCGAGGGCGAGCGGCTGCGCGTGACCGTCGGCCGCAAGGTGCCGACTCGGCCAGAGCCGCGTCGCATCCACATGCTCTTACACCCCAACAGCTACAAGCTGCTGCAGGAGTTCGACTGGCCCGGCAACTTCCGCCAATTCGAGATGGTGCTCGCCAACATCGTGACCTTCACGCTGGTCGAGCTGGTCGATCGCGTCGCGCAGGTCGAGCCCGAAGCGGACAGCCTCGACGCGCGGCCCGACGTGATCGTGATCCAGCCGCGGACGATCCGCGATCTCCTGCGGCCCTTTGCCGAGCTCGGCGTCGCCGTGAGCGAGACTGGCGGTGAATTCGGGACGATCGGCGAGGACGAGGGCCCGGGTCTCGGGCTGCGCGTGCACGTCGCTCCGGCGGAGTCGCTCAACGCCGTGAGCTGCGAGGTCGAGCGGCAGTACCTCGAGCAGCTCTATCATCACTTCGGCGGCGATCTCTCGCGCGTGGCCGAGTTCCTGCTCGCGGACGCCAACGCCGGGCGCAAGGTTCAGCTGCGCATGAACCAGCTCGGCATCAAGCTCCGCGAGCTCAAGCGCCGTTCGGCGTCCTGATCACGAAGCGATGCGATCCGACGAGCCGATGTCCCCAGCAGCCCTGCCCGCGCACGAGCGGCGCGCGAGCACGCGTACACGCGCTCGCGCGCTCGCGTTGACGCTCGCGCTCGCTGGGCTCGGCTCGGTGGTTGGCGCGGCTCCTGTCGAGGCCGCACCGCCGCGCCCGGACCCTCGCAACGATCCGCGCAACGAGCTGCCGCCACCGCCCGGACGCGACGATGATCGGCTCGGACCGCCCGATCTCGACGACATCCCGGGAGATCCGCAGATGATCGATCCCGCCGAGCTCGAGCAAGCCCGCGAGCTCGAGTTCCAAGATCACCTCGGCCGCGGACGTCGAGCGCTGCAGCAGCGACGCTGGAGCGAGGCGATCGCCGAGTTCACGGCCGCGCTCGATATCCACGACGGGGATCCGGAGGCGCTGCGCGGGCGGGCCAAGGCGCACAAGGGCTCGACGCCGAGGGGCCGCTGTCCACGGCTGGCGATCGAGGATCTCGGCCTGCTCGCGGTCTACGATCCGCGCGGGCTGTGGATGTCCGAGCGGGCGACCGCGGTCGAGTGGATGGGTGACTGCGGCGACGTCTATGCCGATGAGCGGCTGGAGATCGCCGAGGAGCTCGCCGAGCTCGACCCCGACGAGGCCGGGCGACCCTCGGACATCCGCGTGACCGCGGCCGAGCTGCAGGTCGCCGAGGCCGAGGTCATTCAGGCCGAGGCGGCGCAGCGGCGACATCGCGAGGCCGCGCTCGCCCACCTCGAGGCCTACCAGGCCGAGGCGCGCGAGCGGGGCGAGACGCCATCGCTCCGGGCCCTGCGGCTGCAGGCAGATCTGCACCGCTCGCTGGACGAGATCGAGCAGGCGGTCGCGGCCTACGAGCGGATCGTCGAGTTCCATGCCAGCGACGAGCAGGCGGTCGGCGAAGCGAAGAAGCAGATAGACGCGCTGCAGATCCAGCTCGCGGTCGCCGAGATCCAAGAGCTGCAGGGCGGACGCCCGACGCCCGAAGCCGAGGACGCCTACAACCGCGGGCTCGAGGCGCTGCGCCGCCGCGACCTCGGCAGCGCGCAGCGAGAGCTGGAATTCGCGGTCCGCGAGTCGCCCTGGTTCCCGCGGGCGCACTACTACCTCGGCGAGGTCTATGCCCGGCGCGAGCAGTTCCCCCAGGCGATCGAGTCGTACAGGCGCGCGATCGCGATGGAGCGCTACGACTACGCCGCGCACATGTCCTTGGGCCTGCTCTACAAGAAGGAGTTCTCGGGCTCCGAGGACGAGCAGGCCCGCACGCACCTCGACAAGGCGCTGCGTCTGCGGCCCGACCTCTACGTGCTCCACTATCACCTCGGGGAGCTCTACGCCCGGTCCGACAAAGAGAAGGCGATCGAGCACTTCGAGCGCTACCTCGATCTCGGCGATCCCGATGATCCGCGCCGCGACGCCGCGCGCGAGGCGATCGCCGCGCTCGGCCGCGAGGTCGAAGAGACCGGCGAGGCGTTCGTGCCGCCGCCCCTGCGTTCGGATCTCCGCCTGCTCGACCCCGAGCTGCACCGGCTGATCAGCGAGGCCTATGTGCTCGGAGCCGAGCACGGCGAGTGGGATCGGGCGGAGAAGCTGCTGCTACAAGGGCGCGAGAAGTTCCCCGCCGAGACGGCGCTGCTCAACATGCTCGCGCAGGTCGTGCTCGCGCAGGGCCTGCCTGGGCAGGCGCGGGTGTACTGGGAGGAGAGCCTCGCGGTCGACTCGGAGCAGGCCGAGGTCCACGAGCGGCTCGGCTTGATGTTGGCCGACGCGGACGAGGGCCTCGAGCACCTGCGCAAGGCGGCCGAGCTCGGCTCGGTGATCGCCCGCTATCGACTCGCCAAGATGCTCTGGGATCGCCAGCACTTTTGGTCGGCGAGTGAGCAGCTCGACATCTACTTGCGCGAGGCCGGCCCCTACGACGTCTACTGGGACACCGCGCGCGAGCTCCGGGCCCACATGGACTCGGTGTTCCTCAAGATCTACCTGGGCACGACCCTGCTCGCGCTGATCTTGCTGGCGATCCCCTTGCACTTGATCTGGCGGCGCTTCCGGGGCGCCTCGCTCACGCAGCTGCTCGAGCGCTCGCCGACCAGCTTCCCCGAGGTCGCCCGGATCCTGTCGCTGATCCGACACGAGATCCTCAAGCACAACACCTCGTTCCTGTCCGACGTCGGTCGGGCGCTCGAGCTCGACGAGTCCGACGCCGAGGCGCGCGCGACCTTGCTCGCGCGGCGGCTCTTCGGTGACGACGTCGCGCCCGATCCCAACATGCCGCACCGTGGCGAGCGGCGGGGCATCTATGGCCGCTTCCTCGGCTATGTCTCGGAGCTGCAGAAGGTCGCGCGCAGCCACGGCGTGACGCTCAACCTCCGGCGCAAGGATCCGACCTTCAAGGCGATGCTGCGCGCGTTCGAGGACGTGGCCGCGCGGGCCGAGGAGCTCCGCCACCCCGGTGGCCTGCGGCCGAGCAAGAAGCTCGAGCTGGCGCGAGTGCTCGCGCGCGCGGGTGACGTGCTCGGACGCAAGGCGTTCGAGCAGCTCAGCGGCATCATCCGCTCGCTCTGCATCGCGAGGGTCGACGCCGAGTTCATCGCCGAGGTCTACGAAGAGGTCGCGACCGAGAACAAGTTCGCCAACGTGCAGATCGCTCCGCTCGAGATCGAGGGCCAGGGCGAGCACGTGCGGATCTTCCCGACCGATTTGCACGACATCCTCGCCAACGTGCTGCGCAATTCGCTGATGTCCTCGGTCATGTACGCTCAGGCGCCGCTCGGCCTCAGCGTCTCGCTGGTGACCGAGGTCGACGACATCACCGGTTTGACCTCGCTGGCGATCCGCATCAAGGATCGCTCGCCCGAGCGGCTGACCAACGAGATGTTGCGCGGCCGCTATGTCGAGCGAGGCATGGGGATTACCGCCGACTTGCTCTCGCGTTACGATGGCTCGATTGCGGTCGAGCCCGAGCCCGGCTGGGAGAAGGCCGTGGTCCTGCGCTTCTTCACGCTCGAAGACGACACCCAGACCCAGGACGCTCCGCTCGTACGAAGCGAGCTTTCGTTCGCGCTCGCTGACAAGTCGAGCGCCACCGCGGGCCCACTCGGAGCCTGACGAGGATGTTGCCGTGAGCCCCAACGACCTCTCGCCCAGCTCCCCACGACCGATCCGAGTGCTCGTGGTCGAAGATGGGGACGAGTACCTGACCAACCTTACGACCTTCGTGTCCGACGGCTTCGCCTATCGCCAGGCCAAGAGCGGCGAGCGGGCCTGCGAGATGCTCGGCGAGGAGCTGCCCGACGTCGTCTATCTCGACATGCGCTTCGATCGGACGCCGGTCGAGGAGCTGCTCGGCGACATGGTCCAGCTGACCGGGCGCTTCAACGGCGACATCGGTCGAGCGCGGCGCTTCCAGCAGGACAACCAGGGGCTGTTCATCCTCCGGGCGCTGCGCGACGCCGGGTTCGAGCGGCCGGTGATCTTGTCATACGACTTCGCGCCCGAGGAGAAGCGCTTCCGGGCGCTCTCGGCCAAGGATCCGGCGCTCTTCTATTGCCCCGATTACGCCGACGCAAAGACGATCCGGCAGGCGATCCTGCGAGCGCTGGGTCGCTGAGTGGTACGTTGATCGGGTGACCGAAGCCTCCACGTCTTCCGCGCGCGCGATCCAACCAGCGATTCGCGTCTCCATGCTGCCCCGGGATACCAACGCCCACGGGACGATCTTCGGCGGCACGATCCTCTCGCTGATAGACCAGGCGGGCGCGATCGCTGCCCACAACATCGGCGTCGCTCGCGTCGTGACGGTCGCCATGCGCGAGGTCGTGTTCAAGCACCCGGTCGAGGTCGGCGACATCGTCAGCTGCTATGCGGACGTGCTGAAGGTCGGTCGGACCTCGGTGACCGTGCGCGTGAGCGTCACGGCCCACCGGCCTACCGATCTGCGGCGCAGCGTCGAGGTCACGCAAGCCGAGGTCGTCTATGTGCATGTCGACGACGTGGGCCGGCCGATCCCGATCGCCGAGCAGCCGCTCTGAAGTCGCTCTTTCGTTGACGGGCTCGCGCGGCCTGATCCAGACTGACGCCCCCTTCGGCGACGAAGGGAGTCATCACCAAACCACTACCGGAGACATCATGCGCAAGATCTCGACCCTGGCCCTCGCCCTCTTCCTCGCGTCCTTTGCCACCGCCTGCGCCGAGCAGAAGGGTGAGAAGAAGGACGACAAGAAGGAAGAGAAGAAGGACGAGAAGAAGGACGACGCGAAGAAGGAGTGAGGCGGCTCCTCCCGCTAGCTCGCCCCATCGAGGTGAGCGCGGGCGGCTTCGCCGTCCTCTTCCACCCTCGGGCGCGGGAGCCCAACTCGACCCTCGGGCGCGGGCGCCCGAATCAGCCCATGAGCGGTCCGTCGCGCGGCGACGGGCCGCTCACGCCTTGGGTGGTCCCGAGCGGACCGTTATCCTGCGGGCTCGTGCGCTTGCCTCTGCGCCATCCGCCGCCGAGCCTCGATCCGCCGCTGCGACGCTGTCGACACCTCGAGTTGCTCGCCGAGGCCGCGCGCGGGCTCCCGCTCGGGCCCGCGGCCACGCTGCTGACCGAGGCGCGCGGTCGGGGTCGACATGGCAACGCGCTGCAATGGCACTTCGGGCTCGACCTCCACGATCAGCGCCCCGAGCCCGACTGGGAGGGGCGCATCGAGATCAAGCTGGTCAGCGTCTGGCAGCGAGCCGACGGTCGGTTGGGCTGTGATCGCAGCAAGGTCTGCGACGTGACGATCGATCCTTGGGCCAAGCTCGCCAACGTGCTCTTCGTGTTCGCCGATCGGTTGACGCGGGTCGTGCTCGGGCACGAGCTCGTGCATCTCGCGGGCGATCGCCTCGCGCGGCTGGCTCGCTCGTGGACGCTCGACCCTCACTTCGACCGCCCCGCGCTGGTGGTCGAGTCGCGCGAGGCTCGGGTGAGGTCACCTCGCGCGGCGATCGAGATGACGCCGGCCTACTACCTGTGCGCTCGGTGGTTCGAGGACGAGGGGTTGCTCCCACCCGAGCCGCTGCCGATCGGCTACCGCTTCGATGCTGCATGGTGGGGACGGAGTCGGCGTGAGCATCAGCGCCGCGATCCGCTGATCACCCTCGCTCGAGTCGAGCTGGGATCACAGACCCCGTGTCCACGATGTCGCGGTCAGCTGCGCGTCGATCTTCCGCGAGTGCTCGGCGAGGGCTGGGCACCAGCCGTCCACACGATGCCGATCTCCGGCGCGTGCGCTCTGCATGGCCACGTGGTGATCGACCCCGCCCGCCTGCCGGCACCGGCCCGAGCGAGCGACGAGGAGCAGTTCGCTGCGATCGAGGCCCGGTTGCCCGAGGCCCGACTCTGGCGGCTCGCCGACCGGGTCGCCGAGCCCGAGGATCACGAGCACTGACTCAGCCCCGTGGGGCTGACGAAGAAATACGAACGCCCAGGACGGGGACCAATCCGTCCTGGGCATAATCAGCACCGACCTTAATTCGAAGCGCGAGATGCAACCCTTCAGCCGCTGGCGGCTGACTGAGCCCAACTGGGGGGCTGCGGAAGCCAGGGAAGTGAGTCAGCCTTTTGAGGGCTGAATAAGGTCCGCTCAGTCGTCGGAGCTCGGTCTTTGGAGCCGAGCCACTCAGCCCCACGGGGGCTGGCTAGGGAGCGGAATCGCAAGCGTCAGAGCAGGGAAAGGTCAAGATAGGGGGGCAGGTCAGGTCAAGGAAGCAGGGGCGTAAGCCAGGCGTCCGAAAGGCGTAAGTCAGGCAGAAGCTCGGACCAAGGCAGGGGTAGTCGGCAAGCTAAGGGTTGGAAGCCAGGCAGTCCTGCAAGTCAGATTCGCGGTAAGTCAGATTCGCGGTAAGTCAGGTCAAGCTCGAAGGGTAGGCCAAGCGGTAAGGACAGTAAGTCAAGCTGGCAGGCCGTCTTCGTCGAGACGCCCGAGCCCTTGTGCATGTGGCGGGCCATCTAGGCAAGCTTTTGGAATCATTTGGTAATTTTGTCATTGGTCGGCGTAGTCACCGCGTCCCTTGGCCTAGGTATGACGTGGATGTCCGACAAAGCGGCGGACGTGTGCTGCGCACCCTGACATCGATGTCGTGTCTCAGAGCCTGCGACAGAGAGGGCTTTGCGCGCTGGAGATCGGCCACAATTCATCGATTCAAACTCCTGTTCCTTGCAAACTAAACTGGCGAAACTATACCGAGTTGCTCGATTTCGAGCGCCTCATGGGTGTCGACTCACGGTCTTGCCCCTGCGAGCTCGGCTCACCCCGTGATAGATGGCCGCCAATTCGACCACCATGGGGACTGAACCTCGATCGAACCGTGCACGGCTGTGCACGCACGGACTTCTCCGGAGGCCTCGGGCATGAGCGGCGCGGCGCCATCGCGGACGGCCGTGCTCAAGTTCGGTGGAGAGGTCGTCGCTCAGCCCGAGCAGCTTCGGGCGGTGCTCGCCGAAGTCCATGAGCTCGTGCGCGGTGGCTGGCGCTTCGTGCTGTGTCACGGCGGCGGTCCCCAAGCGAGCGCAATGATGGAGCGGCTCGGGCTGGTTCCGACCAAGGTGGCAGGCCAGCGGGTCACCGACGCCGCGACGCTCGAAGTGGTCACCGCCGTGCTCGCGGGTCAGGTCGCGTGCGAGATCGTGGCGGCTGCGTGGGCGAGCGGGCTCGCGGCGGTTGGTGTATCGGCGGGTGTCGTGCACGCCCGTCGCCGTCCGCCAGTTCGTGTCGCGAGCGAAGGCGGGCGCGAGGTCGACTATGGGCTGGTCGGCGACGTCACCGAGATCCGCACCGAGCTGATCGAGGCCTGCTGGTCGAGCGGGCTGACGCCAGTCCTCAATCCGATCGGCGTCGACGCCCACACGGGCGCGCTCTACAACATCAACGCGGACACGGTCGCCTCGGCGATCGCCGCCAGCCTCGGCGCCGATCACCTGTTCTTGCTGACGGCCGTGCCTGGAGTGCTGCGCGACATCGCCGATCCGAGCTCGCGGATTCCACGGCTCGCGCGAGCCGAAGCCGAGGCCGCGATCCGCGATGGCACGATCCGCGGCGGCATGATTCCCAAGGTGGAAGAAGCGCTCGCGGCCCTGTCGGGCACGCTGATCCCGGGGGCGCCGGGCGTTGCGGCAGTCCATATCCTCGCCGCAGAGCCCGGTGTCGTCCTCGCGGAGGCGCGCGATGCTGGCAGCCGCGGAACTGCGCTGCTCGGCACTGGTTGGTCCGGGTCTGGACGGGCCTTCGAGCGGACGTGATAGAGTGAGACGACAAGTGCAGGACCCTCCTCTACGACCCGTGGGATTCGGGGGCGCTGCCGCCGATGCGGCCCCAGGTGAGAACGGCCATGTCTGATGCAGACACGCTGTCCATCCTGGTCTTCGTTCTGTGCCTGGCCGGGAGCATGTTCTTCTCGGGCAGCGAGACCGCGATCACCAGCTACGGTGATCGGCGGGCTCGTCGGGCCAAGGAAGAAGGCGGCCGTGAAGGCCGAGCGCTCGGCTGGTGGGTCGATCAACCAGTCGCGGTCCTGACCACGATCCTGCTCGGCAACAACGTGGTCAACACCATCATGGGTGCGACCGCGACGGCGTTGGCGATCCGCCACCTCGAGGGCACCAAGTGGGGCACCTGGGCGGTGCCGCTGGCGGTGTTCGTGACCACGGCGCTGTTGCTGATCTTCGGCGAGATCGTACCCAAGGCGCTCGGCAAGCTGCTGACCAACCGCGCGGCCGTGCCCGCGCTGATCGTGCTCAACTTCCTCTCACGCGTGGCCTACCCGGCGGTCTGGCTGCTCACGAAGGTCACCGAGCGAGTCATCAAGCGCGCCGCCGATACCGAAGGCAACGGCGCACGCGTGACCTCGGGCGAAATTGGCTACCTGGTCAAGATCGCCGAGCGCGAGGGCACGATCCCGGCCGAGCAGGCGCAGCTGCTGCAGCAGGTGTTCCGCTTCGAGGACAAGATCGTCCGCGACATCATGGTCCCGCTCGATCGGATCGTCGCCGTCGACCTCAGCTGGGACCTCGACAAGATCAAGCGGGTTGCGCATGCGACTGGCCACAGCCGCTTGCCGGTCTACGAGGGCGGCATCGACAACATCCGCGGCGTCTTGCACATCAAGGGGATCGTCGGGCTCGAGCTGAGCGGTCAGCCGAGTGAGAGCAGCCAGTACCGCACGCTCGAGAGCCTGCTGCGCCCGCCCTTCTTCGTCAGCGAGAGCTTGCTGGTCCACGACCTCCTGCGCCGCTTCAAGGAGGAGCGGGTGCATCTAGCGATCGTAGTCGACGACGCTGGTGACACGGTCGGGGTGGTCACGCTCGAGGATGTGATCGAGCAGCTCGTCGGTCAGATCTTCGACGAGTCCGACCGCGCGCCGCTCTCGGCTCCGCTCGACAGCGGGGTCAAGTACGTCGACGGTCAGTCGAGCTTGTCGCGGGTCGAGGAGCTGCTCAACACCGAGTTCGAGGAGATCGATGGGGTCGCCAGCGTCGGCGACCTGCTGACGCGGCTCGCCGGGCAAATCCCGATCGCTGGCTCGGTGTTCGTCTGGGAGGGCGTGCGCTTCAAGGTGCTCGCTGCCGACAAGACCCGGATCATTCGCATCTCGATCGAGCGAGTCGAGCTCGAGGACGAAGAAGACGACTAGCTATTCCTCGTCCTCTTCGTCACCTTCGTCGTCCTCATCCTCGTCGACGCGCTCGTAGCGAGGCTTGTGCCCCGCCTGGCAGCGTCCACAGGGGGGCAGGCGATCGGTGTCCTCGTCGAGCGTGATCTGCCAGTCCTCACAGTTCGTGCAGCGATAGGTGCCCGCACCGGGGGTCTCGCCGACTCCGTAGGTGCGCTCGGCTTCGTTTTCCTCGGCGTCTTGCTGTCGTTCCATGGTGATCGGACTAGCAACCACCCGCGCTTGGTAAGGTCGAGGCGTGACTCGGACGGCATTCGTGACCGGAGCAGCACGCGGGATTGGGCGGGGGATCGTGCGTCGCTTGCTCGGTGATGGATGGTCGGTCGCGGCGATCGATCGTGATGAGCTGAGCCTGCGAGCGACGGAGGCAGCGCTCGGCTCGGATGCTCGCTTGCTGGCCGCGGTCGCCGACGTCGGTGACGAGGCTGCGATCGTCCAGGCGATCGCGGATACGGTCGCGCGCTTTGGTGGGCTCGATCTGCTGGTCAACAACGCGGCGATCGCCGACCCCCACGCGGGCCCGCTCGAGCAGCTCTCGCTCGAGCGCTGGCACGAGCTGCTGCGGGTCAACGTCGACTCGGTGTTCCTGTGCAGCAAGCACGCGATCCCACACCTGCGGGCGCGGGGCGGATCGATCATCAACCTCTCGTCGACCCGCGCGTTGCAATCGGAGCCGCACACCGAGGTCTACTCGGCCAGCAAGGGCGCGATCATGGCGCTGACCCACGCGCTAGCGATCAGCCTCGGTCCAGCGATCCGCGTCAACGCGATCGCGCCCGGCTGGATCGACACCCGCAGCGAGCTGCCCGAGCACGTCGAGGCTCCGCCCGAGCCGAGCGCAGCCGATCACGCCCAGCATCCAGTTGGTCGGATCGGCCGGCCCAACGACGTCGCGTCGCTCGTGGCGTGGCTCGCCAGCGAGGAGGCCGGCTTCATGACCGGGCAGCAGCTCGTGATCGACGGCGGGATGACCCGGAAGATGATCTACGTGTAGGAGCCGCTCACGGCTCAGCGAACCCGAGCCGAGGGTGGCCGGTGGGCGGTGTAGAGGCGGTCGCGCCACTCGACGAGGTCCGAGAAGCGCTCGACCAGCTCGGGGCGCGTCCAGGTCTCGCGGACCGCCGGGGCGCGCTCGAGCCTGTTGGGGATGCCGCCCGCAAAGCCATTGACCGCCTGCGCTGCGGCGATGTCTGCGTAGGTGAGCCGATCGCCGAGCAGGTGCTCGCGGCCGTTCAAGTGCTTGCGCAGCCGCTCGGCGAAGCGGGTGACGGTCGCCTGCGCGTCCGAGACCTGCTCGGCCTTGGCACCGTACTTGCGTGCGAAGAACACGCTTCCGGCCCGGCCAATCCCGCGCAGGGGCCCTCGTAAGGGCGCGGGGATCTGCGGCGGAAGCATCTCTTCTTGTGCGCGAGGATCCGCGAGCAGGGCCACGGTTATCAGCACTCGAGCCGCGCGCATGCACTCGCTGAACCCGGCCAACCACCCCGCGATCGCGTCGATGTGCTCGGGGGGAAACAGCGGCTCACCCTTGCCACGTTGCTCGGCGTAACGGGCGATGTCGTCGGACTCGGTGATCACCTTCGAGCCGTCGATCAGCAGGGGCACGGTCGCGGGCGTGCCCTTCGGACGCGAGCGAGCACGAAAGCGCAGCGCCGGCTCGCCGAGCATCGGCACGTGCTCGCGGTAGCGATAGGCGACGCGGTGGTGGTCGAGCGCCCAGCGAGCCTTCTCCGTCCACGGCGAGACGCCCAGGCCCCATAGGATCGGCAGATCGGTCATTCAGGCGCAGCATCGCCGCCGCTCCCGCTGCGGGTCAACCGGAGTGCAGGGAGGCCACGAAGTGGCCGGAGTGCAGGGAGGTCGAGGAGGACGGCCAAAGGCCGCCCGGACTCAACCGGAGTGCAGGGAGGACGAGGAGGACGGCCAAAGGCCGCCCGGACTCAACCGGAGTGCAGGGAGGTCGAGGAGGACGGC